>URNF01000074.1 GCA_900549155.1 uncultured Oscillospiraceae bacterium
GTCTGATGGGATTGAACTTGAGTTCTCCGTAACTGCGTGTCATGGCTACACCTCGTTTGAGTTCTTTTTTGGCTTCAAACAGATGCCATTTGACCGTTCCGAGAGGGATGCGCAGTTCCTCTGCGATGTCCGCCTGCTTGCGGTTTTCAAAATAATAGGCGATCACAATGCGCCGCTGCAGCTTGGAAAGATAGGCAATTTCCGACTGCAGACGGGAAACGGCAGCCGCGTTTTCGCGGTCGTTCTCCGCACCATCCGTGTCGGAAAGCCGCTCGACAATCTCATCGAGCGACACGTTGGTCGCTCCTTTGGCAGTGTCGCGATAATAATTGCTCAGGGCATTGTGCGCCACTGTGCGGATATACCGCCCGACATCCTCGATGTCGTCCTTCAAGAGAAGCGCCCGAAACGCCTTTGCCATGATCTCCTGCGACAGGTCCTCCGCATCATGCACATTGCGGCAGCGCCGAAGAGCAAACCCGAAAACGGGCTTTACATGGGCGGTTATGATCTTCTCGGCATCGGTTCTGTTCATCTGTTTTGTCCTTTCGATGCCATTGGTTGACAATGGCAGCTTTCACCTATATAGACACGGGAAAACGGAAAGGTTGGAAATTTATTTCGTGTGCCGCATCTGCCGCAAAAACAGCAGCACGGCGCCGAGGGTCGCGGCAACCATATAACCAAGCACCCACCAAAGATGCGGAAAAATGCCGGCGGCGTTTCCCGCCAGCACGGCACGTTCCATCTCCACTGCATGTGCAAACGGCAAGAGCGTCGCAACGCGTTCGAAAGCGCCGCCCACCAGCGAGAGGTCGAACCACGCGCCGGACAGCCAGGCGGTGAGGTTCGTGAGCAGCGCCCCGCAGATGCCGCCCACCTGCTTCACCGTCAGCACACTGCCGCACAGCACGCCGAGGGAGATGAACACAAGTGCGGTCGGCAGCAAAAGCAACAGAACAAACAAAACGCGCACCGACACGGCAAGACCCAGGCAAAAGGCGGCAGCGCAGCAGATCGCTCCCTGCAACAGCGCGATCGGCAGCAGCGGCAGGATGTAGCCGCAGATGAAATCCACGGCGCGCAGCGGCGTTGTATACAGGCGCTGCAAAAACGCGCTCTCCCGATCCTTTGCCACCAGTGTTGCGGCAAAAAGCGTCATGAAGGACAGCCCGAACACCAAAATGCCCGGCGTCAGGCTTTCGATTGCAAAAAGCGGCACCGGAATTTTCGCCTGTATGGCACTGAGCAGCAAAAGCAGGATCACCGGAAACCCCAATCCGAAAAACAGGTTGAGCGGATCGCGCAGAATTTCTTTCGCCGTGCGTCCGGCAAAGCTCAACATTTTCATGCCCTCTCCCCCTTTACCAGCGCCACAAACGCATCCTCAAGGCTTTCCCTGCCGGCAAGCGTTTTCAGCTCTGCCGCCGTGCCGCACGCAAGCAGATGCCCGTTTTGCATGATCCCAATGCGATCGGACAGCGTCTCTGCCTCTTCCATATAGTGTGTCGTCAGAATGATGGTCGTGTTGTCTTTCAGCGCGCGGATAAGCTCCCACAGATCGCTGCGCGCAAGCACATCCAGCCCCAGCGTCGGCTCGTCCAAAAACAGCACCCGCGGCTCGCCGATCAGCGCCATGGCGATGCTCAGCCGTCGCTGCCAGCCGCCGGAGAGCTTTCCCGCTGCCCTTTTAAGCACCGTGTCCAGTCCCAGCTTTTCTGTCAGCAGTGCCATTTGTGCCGCCCGCTTTTCCTTTGAAAAGCCGTAAATACCGCACATGAGCAGCAAATTTTCCCGCACGGTGAGGTTCGGCGCCACCGCTGTTTCCTGCGGCGAAACGCCGATGATGCTTTTCACCGCCGCCGCTTCCTTTCGCACGCTGTGCCCGCAAAGAAAGGCATCTCCCTCCGTCGGCTGCACCAGGCAGGACAGCATTTTCACCGTCGTGCTCTTTCCCGCACCGTTCACGCCGAGCAGGGCAAACAGCTCGCCCTCCTTCACCGTCAGATCCAACGCATCCACCGCCGTCAGCGATTTATACCGTTTTGTCAGCTTCTCCGTCCGAATGGCGTCCAAGAGCCGCATCTCCTTTCAAAAATCGTTCTTTCAGTCCCGCAAAGCAATCGGTCACCGCATGATCCACAAACGTCATGTCCCATTTCAGATACCCCGTGGCGATCATCGACGCGATCCCGTGGACATAGATCCAGGTCTCCAGATGCATAAAATAAGCCTGCTCCCTGTCAAGTCCCGTCGCCCGCTGTACCAGCTTCAGCGTCTCTTCCAGTCCGTCGTCCGCGGGCGGCGTTTCACCGGTGCGGTCGCGCATATATAGCAGCTTGAACAGCTCCCGTTCCTCGGCGGCAAAGCGCACATATGCCATGCCGGTGCACTTATACGGCGGAAAGCGTCCCTCTTTCAGCTCCCGTGCGGCATACGCCGCATACACCTTCGCCGCCTCGTCGATTACGGCGCGGCGCACCTCTTCCATGTTGGCAAAAAGCCCGAATATCGGCTTCACGGAGCATTGCAGCCTTGCGGCGAGCGCACGCGCCGTCAGCCCCTGCGCACCGTTTTCGCGCACGACCGCCACAGCCGCCTGCACGACATCGTCGCGCGTGAACTTAAATCGCGGTGGCATAGCACCCCTTCTTTCAAGAAACATATGTTGCGTAACATCTGTTTCCATGATAGCGCAAGTGTTCCCGTTTGTCAAGAAAAAGAAGCCGCCCGCAAAACAGACGCGCACAAGGTCGTCCATCCCGCAAACGGCAACAAAAAGGGGATGCGCGCACGATGCAGCGACATCCCCGAAATATCCCTATTTTTTCGTCAAAGCAGCCCCCACTGCTTTGCCAGCGCATTGGCATCCGCGGCGGGAATCACCCCGCACTGCGTGCGGGTGAGAAAACGGCGCACCTTGTCAAACTGCGGCCGTCGGTCGCCGAGGTTGTGCGCATCGCTGCCATAGACGATCGGCACACCGCTCCCAAGCCATTTTTTGACCTGACGGCGCGAGGCATGATGCAGCAGGGCGTCGACGTTGATCTGCACAATCACCTGCGGCAGCGACAACAGCTGTTCAAAATCGCTGCTGCGGTAATACGGCATATAGCGCGTCAGATGCGCCAGCATCACGCGGCAGTGCAGCGTGTACAGCACATCCTCCAGCGTTTCCACCATCCAGGGTGCCAGCGGCATGAACGGCATTTCCATGAGCAGGATGTCCGTTCCCGTGATGCACAGCCGCGGCAGATCGGGCGTTACCACCTCGCGATCCAAATACACCTCTGCACCCGTCAGCAGCTGCGGCGCCGTGACATCCGCCACGCGCCCCAGCGCGCGTTCCCGCCGCTCCAAAAAGTGCGCCACCGTGTCCTGTGCCGCATAGTAGTGCGGCGTCATCACCGCCCGCTCGATGCCCTGGTCGGCAAGCATCTGCAGCATGGCACGCGCCGTTTCCACATCGCGCGCACCGTCGTCCAGCTGGGGCAGGCAGTGGCTGTGAAAATCAATCCTTAACATTTCCATATCCGTAATGTGTGTAATAATACCGCCGCTGGCGTTCGCCCGCGGTCGTTTTGTAATCGTTGATGACCACACCGAGCAGATTGCCGTTCACCCGACGGATGCCGTCCACCGCCTCCTGCACCTCGTCATAGGTCGTTTGATTTTGCCGCGTGACCAGCACCGCGCCCGCCGCGCGGGAGATCAGAATGAGACCGTCGGTGACCACGTTGATGGGCGGCGTGTCGATGAAAATGTAGGCATATTCCTCGGAAAGTGTATTCAGCAGCTGCGCCATGCGGGCGGAGCCGAGCAGCTCGGACGGATTCGGCGGAATCGGTCCGGACGGCAAAAGGTCCAGATGCGGCGCGACCTCTTTCACGATCGCGCTTTCCCAGTCGCCCGCGCGCAAAAGGCATTTTGTCAGACCGTCGCTGCGGCTGACATGAAAGGTCTTGTGCAGCGTCGGCTTGCGCAGATCCGCGTCGATGAGCAGCACGCGGCTGCCCGTTTGCGCCATCATCACCGCGAGGTTGCTGCTGGTGGTGGATTTTCCGACATTCGGCTCTGCGCCCGACACCACCACGATCTTTTTCTGGGCGTTTGCGAGCGCGAACAAAAGGTTCGCGCGCAGCGATTTGTAGGCTTCGATGATCTCAAAGGTCTCGCCGATCGGCGTCGCCGTCTGTCTTTCGCTCTCCTTTGCCTTAGGCATGTGTCTTTTCCCCCTTCAGCGCCTGATTGAAGCTGGGAACCGTGCCGAGCACCGGCACACCCAGCCGCTCCTTGAGGGCACTTTCCGTTTTTATGGTGTTATCGTTCAGATAGCGCAGAATGACGATCACCGCAGCGATCACGATACCGAGCAGCGCTCCCAGCACCGCCATGCGCGGCACGCGCGGCGAGGTCTTGGAGCCTTTGAGCGCCTTGCCGATCACCTTGACCGAGCCGACGCCCACCACCGATTGCAGCACATCGGGCGACACCTGTGCCATCGCGTCACAGATCTCCCGCGAAAAATCGGGATCGTCCGCCGTGACGGTGATGCGCATGATCGCCGTGTCCTCGATGCCCACCACCTGCACCATATCCGCCAGCTCCGCCACCGTCAGATGACGGCTGAGCTTCGGCAGCACCTTTTGCAGCGTCACGCGATTTTGCAGGATCTCCGCATAGGTCAGCACCAGCCATTCCGCAGAATTGAGCGAGCTGTAGCTGGCGACCTGCTTGTCGGCGGCGCTGGCAATGCTGGAGACATAGACCGAAACGCCGCTGGCATAGGTGTCGGGTATGAAAAAGTAGGTGACGGCGCCGAGTATCACGGCAAAGATCACCGCGAACACCAGCAGCATCCGAAACCGCGACAAAAGCAATCTGAAGATCGAACGAATATCCAACCGCTGCATACTACATCCTCTTTCGCTGTTTTATCATGTCTTACTATACCACAGGGCATCCCGTCCGTCAATTATCCGCGCCGTTTTTTGCGGCGGCAGGAGACGATCAGAAAATACAGAGCAAACGTCAAAACAAGACCTGCCCCACCGCCCGCCATATCCAGCCACACATCCGCAATCGCAGGGCCGCGGTGCGAAAAGATCTGAATGGTCTCATCAAGAAACGCCACACAGCCGACCGTGCAGCACATGTCCCACACGCGGCGGCGCGTCACACCGGAGACTATGCAGCCATACAGCGCCGCCTCTGTCCCCAGCAAGAAATATTCCGTGAAATGCGCCGCCTTGCGCACAAAATGTGCCGTCAGCGTCAGCGGAATGCCGAGAAAATCGAGAATACCCTGCAAAAAGCGCTGCACACTGCCGCTTTGGGCAGAGGATGCGCTGCCGTCCCGCAGGGAGTTTGACCAAATGAACAGCACCGTCAGCACAAGCAGCACCAAAAGAACGATGCGCCACAGTTTCCGTTTTTTCAATGAGAACCTCCGCGTTTACCGCCGGTGAACACTCTGCCGATCCGCTTGCACACCGAGCCGCATTTGAGCAAAACGCCGCGGCAGGGCAGCACCGCCAGCCAAAGGCGCATATACAGGCGATAGGAAAAAGCGTCACAGGAAACATATTTCCCGCGGCGATAAAATCCCGTTGCCACCGCGAGGATGCGGCTGTTCGGGACACCGTATTCCTTTTGAGTCTGTGCGTCCCCGCACATGGTATAGGTCGATGCGCCGAGTGCGACCACACGGTGCAGCACAAAGCTGCCGTCGGCGCGCTGATACAGCGGCACATCCCCCACCTTCAGCGCGCGCGGGTCGCACTTTTTCAGCACCACCTGATCGCGCAGATGGCGCAGATAGGGGCGCATGCTGTTCCCGGTGACCGTCAGGATGACTTCCGATCCGGCTTCGATGCTCTCCGTGATCACAGGTGACAGCACGGACAGGCTCTCCACCACGACCTTTTGGCTCACACGCATTCCTCCAAAAGTGCGTTTTCACGCAGGTTTTTCAAAAAGGCGTCCACATCTCTCTGTGCCGTCGCCTCGTCCACGTCATATTCATCGAGCAGCGCCTTTGTCAGCGTCTGTGCCGTCTGCTCCCCGCTGAGCTTTTCCCAAAGAAACGCGCCGGTGGCGTTGAGGGTGATCATACAGCGAAAATCCACAGCCTGCGCGCCGAGCGGCACGACAATGTGATTATCCCCGATGGTTTTCAGAACAAACCCTTCTTTGATCTTCATACAGTAAGCACTCTCCTTTATTTCATCTCCGAAAATATCCCGTCGCGCGAAACGACCGCCGCCGACGGATCCATGTTGCAGGCAAGGCGATAGACCGGCACGCGCTGTACCAGGGTCGCCATGAAGTCCGCCAGCCGATTTTCCAGTTCCATGTCGCCATAGGGACGGACGATCTCCCGCCCCATGCGAAACAGCGCTTCGACAGGCGCCATCCGTTCAATGCAATTGTCCGCGCCGCGTTCCAGAAACACGATCGCGTGCAGCGGCGCGGCAATGTTATTGTTGAGGTCGGTCTTGCCGCTCCACGGTGTCCCATAGACCGTCACGCCGTCATCGGAAAAGCGCAGTGCGGGCTTGTCGTCGTTGATGTGCTCCACATCTGCGCCGAACTGCCGATGCCACAGCGCCGTGTGGGTGGATTTTCCCGTTCCGGAGGGAGCGGAAAAAATGACGCCTTTCCCGCGATAGGCGATCGCGGAGCCATGCAGCACCGCGCCGCCGAGATATCCGAGACGGAAAGCAAATTCCTGCCCCGAGTAGGCATATTCATAGTCCGTCGGCGACAGCTTTCCGCCGGTCGGAGACAGCAGGATGTCGGCGCGCGCCGCGGCGGGGGCATAGGTCGTCAAATGACGGATGTGTCCGTCTTCGCCGACACGGGTGTAGGCACAAAAGCGCCCGTCCGGCAGCCGCAGCATGTGCAGACTGTGGCAGCTCCACACCTCTTCGGCTGCAGGCAGGGTGATCTCGGTCACGATCTTCGAGGTCATCACCATCTGCGGGGGCTTGTCCTCATTTGCCGCATAGGCGGCAAAGCGGCGGTCAAAAAACGCCTTATCGGTCATTTCCGCGTCTATCGGCATATCTGCCACACATATCCGCAAACAGCTCACCTCACCGTTTCTTTTCCTTGATCATCTGCGCATACGGCAGCGCCGTATAACCCAATCGTTCATACAGCCGTACGGCATTTGTGTTCACCGGCTCCACTTCCAGCCGATACCGTGCGGCAGGGCGGTTTTCTTCCACAAAGCGGAAGAAAAAGCTGCCGAGCCCCTTGCCCCTGTAGGCGGGGCGGATATAGAGTTCTTCCAGCCACACGACCATGCCGCCCGCCTCGCGGGAGAAGGTCTTTGAAAGCAGCCCGAAGCCGCAGTCAACGCCGTCATAGGACAGCAAAAAGCCCTCGGCATAGGCATCCGACCGCATCATTTCGTCAAAGGTGCGCTCGTGAAACGCGGCATCCACATCGTGCAGCACCGCCGGAGAGGCATAAAACTCCCGACTCATTGTGAGAAACAGCGCCCGATCCGCCGCCGTCAGCGACCGCACGGCGCACAAAGAAGTTGCCATCATCGGTCCTCCTAAAAAAACAGCCCTCAAAGACAGAGATCTTCGAGGGCTTTGGAGCGGAAGACGGGAATCGAACCCGCATATTCAGCTTGGGAAGCTGACGTTCTACCACTGAACTACTCCCGCACAAGCACTTTGTCAGTGTACCACAAAACCCGAAAAAAAGCAAGTGTCAATTTTCTGCTGCCGTCTTCACCATTTCCACATACTGTTCCCACAAATACTGACGGCTTTCCGCAAGCCCCTCCGCGGTCAGCGGCAGGTCATGCTGCGCTTTCATTTCGCTGACAGCGCTGCAGTACATCCCATACCACACCGCGATGTGCAGCGTTTCATCATCCGGCGTCAGGATATAGTTCAACCCCTTATAGCTGCCGCTGTAGGTGTTGCCGCTTTTGAAATAGTGCAGCTCCGGATAGGCAAACGCGTCCTTTTCCATGCACAGACCCCCATTCTCTGTTAGTATACCATACAAGCAGAAAATCCGCAAGCAGTTTTCGCCCCGCTCTTGCATTTTTCGACAGAAAGGACTATACTTTCTTAATATGTTCATCGGAAAGGGGGCGCGCGTATGCCGTCGGAAGAAAACAAAGAGCATCTGCCCGTCGGGTATCTGCTGCGCGCGCCGTTTTATATCCTGTTTTTGCAGACACTGCGCTTTTACCATCAATTCTTTGCCGCCGCCAAGCGGTGGGCAAAGCGGCTTTGTCGGCGCATCGCGCACAGTCTCTTTGTCATTTTCTGCAAGCCATTTGTGCTCATGGGACACGGCAACCTGCTTGCAGGCACCGCGCGGCTGGTGATGCAGGCGGCGCTGTGTCTGTGGGGCGTGCTGCTGGTTGTGCCATGTGTGCGCAACACGCTCGGCTTCGGCATTTCCTATATGGGACGCGTCGTCGCCGTCACACAGACCGCCGAGACTGCCGAAAACGGCATCCTGCGTGCGACGCAGGTCATGCAGTTTTTCGACATGCCCGAAACACCGACTGTCACCCGCGTTGTCACCGCCAAGCGCACACTTTGCGATGTCGGCGGCGTTTCGGATGCGCTGGTTGCCTGTCACGGCGATGCGCTGGCGCGGGCAGGCGGACTGTTCATCGACGGCGACTTCATCGGTGCCGTCGAGGACACCGATGCGCTGAAAACAATGCTCGAAGCGCTGCGCACCGCGCGGGACGACGGCACGGAGACAAAGCCCTCGACCTTTGTGCAAAAAACGGAGATCACCGACGGTGCCTATCCCAACGACACGCTGCTCACGGCGGATGCACTGCGGGAAAAGCTGCTGTCCGCACAGCGCGCGCCGCTGTGCTATACCGTACAAAACGGGGACACCCTCATCGGCATTGCCCGCGCAAACGGGCTGACGCTCCGCGAGCTGCGGGAAAGAAACCCCGCCTTTGCCGACTCCGATCTTGTCCATGCGGGCGACAGCCTGGTGATACAGCCCGCCGCGGGGCTGCTGCAGGTGCGGCGCTATATACAAAAGACCTACACCGAGGTCATCCCTTATGAAACCAAAATTTTGCAGAACAATCGCCACTATGTCGGTGAAAAGCACATCTCCGTCAGAGGTGTCAACGGCTCTCAGGAGGTCACGGCGGAGATCGAGCTGACCGACGGTGTGGAAACAGGGCGTACCGTACTCAAAGCCACCGTACTCAAAATGCCGGTCACGCGAAAGGTGCAGGTCGGCACAAGACGCGGCAGCCGCACGGGAAAATATGTAAACGGCGACGGCGTTGCCACCGGCAGCTACACCTGGCCCGCACCCGGCATGCGCACCATCACCTCTTATTTCGGCAGACGCTGGGGAACGGTGCATCAGGGGCTGGACATCTCCGGCTATAACGCCAAGGGCAAGCCCATCGTCGCCGCGGACGGCGGCAGGGTGTATGCCGTCAACAGCACCAGCACATGGGGCACGGGCATTTTCGCGGGCTACGGCTATGCCGTCATCATCGACCACGGAAACGGCGTCAAGACGCTCTATGCCCACTGCTCCAAAATTGCGGTGAAAGCGGGACAAAAGGTCACAAAGGGACAGACCATCGCCTATATCGGCAGCACCGGCTACAGCACGGGCGCACACCTGCATTTTGAGGTGCGTGTGAACAACCGCCGCGTCGATCCGCTCCCGTATCTGCAATGAAAATTATCGTGCATATTGCTTGACTTTTGACACAGTCTCGCTTTATAATAGAAAAAAAGAGGAATTTCGACAGGGCGTGTGTCGCACATCCGTCGTATACAGGGAAAGGTGTGGTCATACCTATGGCAGAAGTACAGAAATATCGCCTGTCCATTTGCGGTTCGGAATATACCATCTCCACCGATGAGCCGGCGGGATATATGCAGGAATTGGCGGCGCAGGTGGACACCGGCATGCGCAATCTGCTCAACAGCAACGAACGCATTACGCTGGTGCAGGCGGCGATCCTGACGGCACTGATGAACGCCGACACCGCGCACAAGGCGGAAGCCTCGGCGGAAAATCTGCGGGACCAGATGAAGGATTTCATTTCGGAAAACGCCCACGCACGCCAGGAAGCGGACGCGGCACGTCGTGAAACGGTGCGTCTGCGCGGCGAGGTGGATGAGCTGCGCCGTCAGCTGGCTGCGCGTTCATGAGCATGGAAATTTTGGCGCCGGCAGGCTCTGCCGACGCGTTGCAGGCGGCGGTACGGTGCGGTGCCGCCGCTGTTTATTT
>URNF01000075.1 GCA_900549155.1 uncultured Oscillospiraceae bacterium
GTTAAGACCGGTGTTTGCCGAGCAGGAGGCGATGCGCGCACCCTCGATGAAACCGGTGATGCCGTACATGACGCCCGCCAAAACGAACACCATAACGATCGTCCAAAACACATTGACGCCGGACACATTCGCCGCTTCCTCGTTGGAGCCGACCGCAAACATGTTCTTGCCGAACTTGGTCTTGTTCCAGATCACCCACATGATCGCCGTGAGGATGACCGCATACAGCACATACTTCGGAACGGCAACACCGCCGATGGTAAAGAGCGTACCGCGCACAAAGTCGGTGTAGGAAGCGTCAAGGCCGGACAGCGTCTGACCGTTGTTGCCGCCGAGCATCAGATACATCAGCACGAGACCGAACACAATGAGCTGCGTGGACAGGGTGACGATGAACGGATGCAGCTTGAACTTTGCAACGAAGAAGCCGTTGACAAAGCCGATCGCCGCGCCGACCGCGATCACCAAAAGAAGCACTACCCACAGCGGCATAACGGGGATGTTCGGGAAAATCTTGTTGATATAGCCGGTCATCTGCAAAAGCGACGCGGCGATACAGGCGGTGAGACCGACGCAGCGGCCGGCGGAAATATCCGTGCCGGTCAGGACGATCGCGCCGCCGATGCCGAGAGCGATCGGCAGCTTTGCCGCCGTCAGCGAAACGATATTGACGATCGAGGACACCGACAGAAACGCGGGCACACGAATGGCAATATAGATGATCGCGGCGGCGATGATGATATACATGGCATTGTTGAACAGCAGGTCGCTGACGGCTCTGCGCTTATCAACGCCGGATTTGGCTTTGAAATCGTTCATCCATGCGGAAAAACGGTTTTGCTTTTTTACAGTTGCAGCAGACATGGTGTATATCCCTCCCGTTTATGCGTATTTGGCGGCAAGCGCCATGATTTCTTCCTGCGTGGCGGTGGCTGCATCCACCTCGCCCGCCAGCTGTCCGCCGGACATGACCAAAATGCGGTCACACACACCGAGCAGCTCAGGCATTTCCGAGGAAACCATCAAAACCGTCTTGCCCTTTTCGGCAAGGTCGATGATGAGCTGATAGATCTCATACTTTGCGCCGACATCAATGCCGCGCGTCGGCTCATCCAGCAGCAGCACCGTCGGTTCGGTCAGAAGCCAGCGGCCGAGAATGACCTTTTGCTGGTTGCCGCCCGAAAGCGAACGGATCTTGGTTTCCTGATTGGGGGTCTTCACATGCATCGACTGAATGCACCAATCGGTGTTTTTCTTCAGCTTTGCCTTGCTCAAAAACGGTCCCGTGCGGCACTTGCCGAGACTGGAGATCGTCGCGTTTTCGCGGATGTTCAGAATACCGAAGATGCCGGTCGCACGGCGTTCCTCCGTCAAAAGGGCAAAGCCGTTTTTAATGGACTCTCTGGCATTGCGGTTTTTGATCACCTTGCCGTCGAGCTTTATCGTGCCGTTGTGGCGCGTTGCCGTACCGAACAGGTTTTCAAGCAATTCCGTTCTGCCCGAGCCGTCAAGACCCGCAACACCGATGATCTCGCCGCGCCGCGCCTTGAAGGAAACGTGCTGCAGCTTGGAATACATGGCGGTGAGGTCGTCGACCTCAAGCAGCACATCGCCGATCTTGTTCGACTTCGGCGGATACAGATTGGTAAGCTCTCTGCCCACCATCAGCTTGATGATCTCGTCGGTGGTAAGCCCTTTGGCTTCCTTTGTCGCGATCCACTGTCCGTCGCGCATGATGGTGACTTCATCGGAAATGCGCAAAATTTCTTTCATTTTGTGCGAGATGTAAATGATGCCGCAGCCCTGATCGCGCAGCATATTGATGATGCGGAACAGATGCTCCACCTCATCCTCCGTCAGCGAGGAGGTCGGCTCGTCGAAAACGATGACCTTGGCGTTGTAAGAGACCGCCTTTGCGATCTCCACCATCTGCCGCTGGGAAACCGGCATATCCTTCATCAGGGTACGCGGATCTACATGGATGCCCAGTCGGTCAAAAATCTCCTTTGTGGCAGTGTACATCTTCTTTTCGCTTGTAAAGGGAACGCCCTTTGCAACCGTCGGGAAGCGTCCGAGCCACATATTGTCCATAACGTTGCGTTTGAGCGCCTGATTGAGCTCCTGATGCACCATGGCAACGCCGTTTTCGAGCGCCTCTTTGGAATTGCGGAAATTGATCTCTTTTCCTTCAAGATAGATCTTGCCGCCGTCCTTGCCGTACACGCCGAAAAGGCATTTCATCAGCGTGGACTTTCCCGCGCCGTTCTCACCCATAAGTGCGTGCACCGTTCCGGCTTTCACCGTCAGATTGACCTTGTCGAGCGCTCTGACGCCCGGAAACGACTTTTCAATATTTTCCATGCGCAACAGCACAGAACCCTTTTCGTTCACCGCCGCAGCGCCGTTTTTTTCCAATTCATTCATACAATACACCTCCCGTCGTGTCGCCGTGCGGGGCGGCAGCTGCCGCCCCGCACGGATGGGAAATTATTTGCCGGTGTAGGTCGCGTAGGGGATGTTGACTCTCCAAGTGCCCACGACATCCGCGGCATTCACGCCGTCGAAGGTCGTTTTGCCGTTCAGGAAATTCTGCGTAATGGTGGTGATAACCGTTGCCATACCGTCGGCATCCTGCTTGATGGTGCCGATCATGCTGCCCTTGCTGATGGCGTCCTTCGCAGCGTCGGTCGCGTCAACGCCGAACACCGGAATGACCTTTGCGCCGTCCTTGTTATAGCCGGCAGTCTGCAGAGCGGAAACAGCGCCGAGCGCCATCTCATCGTTGTTGGCGATGACCAGCTCTACCATGTTGTTGTTCGCTTCGCTGTACTGTGCCAGGATGGTGGACATATAGTCCGTCGCAGCCGCAGAGGACCACTGACCGTTCTGGTCGACCAGATACTTATTCTTGTTGGATGCGTCATAGAAGGAGAGCTTCTCCTTGCCTGCCGCGACCAGCACCTTGTCGGCATCCTCGACGCCGTACTGGGTGCGCGCGATAGCTTCCATGTTGCCTTCCTGACCCTTGAACATCACATAGCTGATCTTGCCGTCGCCGTTGAGATCCAGCGTTGCAAAGTTCTTCACGAGATATTTGCCGATCATCTGACCCTGCATATGGCCCGCCATCTCATAGTCGGTGCCGACAAACACGCATTTGTCATAGCTGCTGACGACCGACTCGTCCACCGAACGGTTGAAGAAGATCACCGGGACGTTTTTCGCTTTCGCCTGATCCACGATGTTCTGTGCCGCGTCGTTGGAACCGGTGTCCACAACGTTCACGACCAAGAGTGAAGTGCCTTTGGTGAGAGCGGTAGAGACCTGCTCGGTCTGGGTGGTCTGGTTGCCGTTGGCATCATAGTTCTGATGCTTGACACCCGCATTGTCCAGCAGCTTGTCCATTGCGGAACGCACGCTGGAAATGTAGGTATCTCCGTAGGTGTAGTAGAAGACGGATACCTCGCCTTTGGTGTCGGTATCGGCGGCGCTGCCGCAAGCGGTCAGACCCAATACCATAACACATGCCAGGATGATTGCCAGTGCCTTTTTCATGATACATACCTCCTTGTTTTTTCACGACCGTTCTCTGTCGTTGTCTATATTATAGGACACATTTTTTGAAAAAGAAATGCAGTTTTTTATGATGTTTGTATAAAAAATTACGAATAGGTCATGAGTATATGGAAAATATATACTTTTGTCATAAAACGCGATATTTCCGTTGACATATACCCCCTATGGGTATATAATGAGAGCGAAAGGTTGGGATGACGATGCAGGAAAACGCTTGTCCGCATTGCTGCGGACGCAAAAAGGAACGCTCCCCCGAGGAGTATAAAAAGCTCATTCACCGCCTGAACCGCATAGAAGGACAGATCCGCGGCATTCGCGGCATGCTGGAAAACGATGCCTATTGCCCCGACATTCTGATCCAGTCGGCAGCGGTCAATGCGGCGATCCATGCATTTAATAAGGAACTGTTAGCCAATCACATCCGCACCTGTGTGACAAACGATATTCGAAGCGGCAAGGACGAGACCGTTGACGAACTGGTGAACACGCTGCAAAAGCTGATGAAATAACAATAGGAGATCAAATTTATGACACACTATACGGTCACGGGCATGAGCTGCGCCGCCTGCTCTGCCCGTGTGGAAAAGGCGGTCGGCAAGGTGGACGGCGTCACTTCCTGTGCCGTCAGCCTGCTCACAAACTCCATGTCCGTTGACGGCACTGCCGCGCCGGACGCGGTGATCGCCGCCGTGCAGGCGGCGGGCTACGGCGCGTCGCTTAAAGGTGCCGCAAAAAGCGACAGCAGCAAAAAAGACGTCCCCATCAAGGATGAGGTCGCGCCCCTGCGCCGCCGTCTCATCTGGTCGGTGATCTTTCTGCTCGTGCTCATGTATTTTTCCATGGGGCACATGATGTGGGGATGGCCGCTGCCGTCCTTTTATGACAACAACCATGTTGCCATGGGGCTGACCCAGCTGCTGCTCACCATCGTTATCATGGTCATCAACGGGCGCTTCTTCGTCAGCGGCTTCGGTGCACTGCGGCACCGCGCACCGAACATGGACACGCTGGTGGCGCTCGGTGCGACAGCGGCGTTTGTCTACAGCACCTATGCCCTGTTTGCCATGACCGATGCCACCGTGCGCGGCGATGCCGACGGCGTCATGCACTATATGATGGAGCTGTATTTTGAGTCGGCGGCAATGATCCTGACGCTCATCACCGTCGGCAAAACGCTTGAAGCGCGCGCCAAGGGCAAGACCACCGACGCGCTGCGCGGGCTGATGGATCTGACGCCGAAAACCGCCACGATCATCAAAGACGGCGCAGAGGTCACCGTACCGGTGGAGCAGGTGCTAAAGGACACGGTCTTTGTCGTGCGTCCCGGTGAGAGCATCCCTGTGGACGGTGTGGTGCTGGAGGGCGGCAGTGCCGTCAACGAAGCGGCGCTCACGGGTGAAAGCATCCCCGTGGACAAGACGGTGGGCAGCGCCGTTTCCGCCGCCACCATCAACCAATCCGGCTTCCTTAAATGCCGCGCCGTGCGCGTCGGCGAGGACACGACACTGTCGCAAATCATCCGCATGGTGAGCGATGCGGCGGCGACAAAAGCCCCCATCGCCAAAATTGCCGATAAGGTTTCCGGTGTGTTCGTGCCGATCGTCATGAGCATTGCACTCGTCACAACGGTCGTGTGGCTGCTTTTGGGACAAAGCGTCGGATATGCGCTGGCGCGCGGCATCTCGGTGCTTGTTATCAGCTGTCCCTGTGCGCTGGGGCTGGCAACGCCTGTCGCCATCATGGTAGGCAGCGGACTTTCCGCCAAAAACGGTATTCTGTTCAAAACGGCAGCCGCCCTTGAGGAAACGGGCAGGATCGACATTGTCGCGCTGGATAAGACCGGCACGATCACGGCGGGTGCACCGCAGGTGACCGACATTCTCCCTGCCGTCGATGAAAAAATGCTGCTCCTTGCCGCTGTTTCGCTGGAGCAAAAAAGCGAGCATCCGCTGGCAAAAGCCATTCTGAAAAAGGGTGAAGATGCAGGCGTCGTCGCCGAGGAAGTGGAAAACTTCACGGCACTGGTCGGCAGCGGGCTTTACGCCGACCGCGACGGAAAACGGCTCTATGGCGGCAATCTGCAATATATCGAGCAGCATGCCTCCGTCCCCGCCTCTCTGCGTGACGCCGCCAAACGCCTTGCCGACGACGGCAAAACGCCGCTGTATTTCTGCATGGACGACACCTTTTTGGGTATCATAGCGGTAGCCGATGTCATGAAAGAGGACAGCCCTGCCGCCGTGAAGCAGCTGCAAAACATGGGCATCCGCGTCGTGATGCTGACCGGCGACAACGAACGCACCGCCAAGGCGATCGGCGCCGCAGCGGGCGTGGATGAGGTCATCGCGGGCGTGCTGCCCGACGGCAAGGAGCGCGAGATCCGCCGTCTGCGGGAAAAGGGCAAGGTCGCCATGGTCGGCGACGGCATCAACGACGCCCCGGCGCTGACGCGCGCGGATGTCGGCATTGCCATCGGCGCGGGCACGGACATCGCCATTGACGCGGCGGATGTGGTGCTGGTGAACAGCCATCTGAGCGATGTTCCCGCCGCTATTCGCCTGAGCCGTGCCACCCTGCGCAATATCCATGAAAACCTTTTCTGGGCATTCTTTTATAACACCATCGGTATTCCGCTGTCGGCGGGCGTGTTCGTCCCGCTGGGGCTGACGCTCAATCCGATGTTCGGTGCGGCGGCAATGAGCCTGTCGAGCTTCTGTGTTGTCACGAACGCCCTGCGACTTAATCTGTTCAAGCTGCGCGACACGCGGCACGATCATAAAAGAAAACAGCACAAAAAGGAGACGGTTCAAATGCAAAAGACGATCCACATTGAGGGCATGATGTGCGGCCACTGCGAAATGACAGTGAAAAGGGCACTGGAAGCGCTGGACACGGTGAACAGCGCCGATGTCAGCCACGAAAGCGGCACGGCGGTCGTGGCGCTCTCCGCGCCGACTGATGACGCCATCCTCAAAAAAGCGGTGGAAGACAAGGACTACACGGTCACCGGCATCGAATGATCCCATAACAAAAGGACGCCCCGAAGACAAAAGTCTTCGGGGCGTCCCTCTGTATTCAGTGCGTATCCTTGGCAATGACCTCATCAAGCCGCTTTTCGCAGAAATCCAAAAACTCACCCCAAAGCGCGGGGTCGATAAATTTGTTTTCACCGGTCTTCAAAAGCAGTTCGCCCTTAACGGCGGTGTCGTTGTTCCAAACATGATTGCCGATGAAAACATCGATCTTTTCTTTTCTCAGTCGGTCCAAAGAATTGCGGTAACCCTCGCGGCATCCGTCATAGTCAAAATGCCTCTGCGCCAGTGTGTTTGCACCCGCACCGCCGAACATACCGACACGATAGGTCTTGCCGTTATCCTCGGTGTCAAAGAAGAACGAGACCGTTCCCTTTGTGTGTCCCGGTGTTTCCATGAAACGGATGGTCGTGTTGCCGAGCGTGAGCGTGTCGCCGTCCTTTATAAGAATATCCGGATCAACATACGGCTTTGCCTTTTCCACGTCGTTGTGACCGAGCAGCGTTTTCGCGCCCGACAGGTCGACCATCGCTCTTGTCGCTTCCGTGTGATCATTGTGCCAATGCGTGAGAAGAATATACTTGATATCCTCCGGACGGAAGCCGAGCTTATAGATCGAGCGAATGACCAGATACAGTGAATTGGAATAGCCGGGGTCGATCAAAATGAGTCCCTCGCCCGTGTCGATCAAATGGCAGGATGCCTGAAAGGTACCGGCAAAATACACATTGCCGATGATCCGAAACGGCTCCATCTTCCCTTCCCAGGGATTGACGATCTTTCTTCTTGCAAACATAGGGGACTCCTCTCTCCTTTTTATCGAGAAGATTTTAGCACATACAAAGAAAGATGTCAAAAGCTTTTTCGCTTTGAAGGCACAAATACGTGTGAAAAGCAGACAGGCTCACCGGAAGTGAGCCTGCCGATTTCTGTTTGTACCCTGTTATCCGACAGAATTCTTTTCCTTTCTGCTCATGATGGTTGTGCCGATCACAATGCCGCCGCTGATTAACAGAACGGCAAACCACAAAGCAAGGTTGTTGTTATCGCCGGTCTGCGGAGAAGAGGTATTGCCGGGCTTCGTGGGCTGACTGGCCAAGCCGCTTCCGGAGCCGGTCGCCGGGATTTCGGCGGCAGCCTTTTTGTAGCCGCAGACGGTGCATTCCTCGTGCTTGGAGCCTTTTTCGGTTGCGGTCGCTTCCTTGTCGGTAACCCACTTGAAGGTGTGCACCGCCGTGTCCGCCTTGTCGCCGCAGGCACATTCGTGCCAGTGATTTGTTCCGTCATACTTCCACGCCGTACCGTAACTATGCGTATGGGATTCCGCCGTCGGCGTAATCGTTTTAACATTGGGGAGACTCAGGTATCCGTCTGTGGCGGGAACCGCTGTCACTGCGTTTCCGTTCACCGTAGCGGCGACTTCTCTGCTGAAGTCATATCCCCTTTCCGGCAGCAGCATAACGGAATATACATATTTTTTTCCGCTTTCAAACGTAGTAACGGTCGGCAAAGTGCTGTACGCCCCGCCGTCGGAATACCATGCGGCAACGGGCACATCGTTTTCATCTAACTCCTGCCAGTATTCATTGGCAACCCGATATTTGCCCTGATCGGCGGCTGCTACGGTGGCAGTAGCCCGGGGTGCGTCACCAGGTTTATAATCGAGTTTCACATTCTCTACGGCGGCGGAGGTAATGGCGTTTGGCTGACCTGCGTTCGGAAGGTCAAATGTGTAAATTCTTTTAATGTGCAGTTCTTTGCCCGATTCCTTTATTTCAAGCTTTTTGTGGCTTTTCGGTGTGCCCCATTCGTCTTCTCCGACGGTAACAACAGTCCCGTCATTGCTGAAAGAATAACCGCTGCCAGCGGCAAGGACAACATTATATTGATAGCTGTTGCCTGCTTCAAAATTGATAATACGCTCATCAGCCGGAAGAGATGCCATCTTATCCGAGTCGGAGTACCAGCGGCGTCCTGTTTCATACCACTGACCGCCGCCTTCCGGCTGGCGAATCTCAGTCCAACACTCATAGGCAACGGCACAATTGCCCTCTGATACGGATGCCGCTGCGCGAGGAGTGTCGCCTGCTTTGTAGCTGATATTCTCATAGTCCAGCGTCACATTCTCCACAGCGGAAGGGGTGGTAGCCGCCGCAATCTTCACGGGCGTATCACTGCGCAACTGGCACCGGTCTGTGTCAGCGCCGGTAATCTCCATACCGTCTCCCAGATTGAACTGTGTCAGTTTCAGCGCAATATTCCCGGCGCAGCCGGTGTCAAAGGAAGAGATGCCTCCGTTGAAGGTCGCCTCACGACCGTCGCCCCATATTTTTACCAGCGGTGTGGGAAAGCCGTCCTCTGTGTTCACGGGGAACACAGTGGGCTCGATCTCTCCCCAATCCCAGGCAACATCCAGCGTCCCGCTGTTAACGGTAAGCTTAGTCAGCCAAAGAGCAGGGCTGGTATACAGTGTTCCGGATTCGAGCTTTTTCACCGGCTCACGGATGGTAAGCGTGGCGTTCGATAAGGTCATTTCTTTGGCAAGGATATACCGCGTCTGTACCGTACCGCCGGAAATATTGACCGTGTCGGGCAGCATGCTTCCTGTTCTTACCGTACCGCCGGTCACGGTGAACTTTTTCATAGAGAAGTTACTGTTTTCAGCATAAAGCGCACCGCCGTTCACTTCGATGCTGCCGGCGATTTCCGTATTGGAGGTAACAACCTCCTTGGTCGCACCTACGCCTCCCTTTTCAACACGGAGTTTACCGCCGCTGAGCTTTATGCCGCCTGCGCTGACAGAAATACCATTGGTGGCTGCGACCGTAACCTCACCATTGTGAGAAATGAGCAGATCTCCTGTGAATGTCTGCACTGCAAAGGCAAGACCTTCACCATCCATAGCAGGAACGCACTTGGCGGTCAGCTTTCCGCTGCCGGTGACTGAAATGCTGCCCTTGGACACAGTTACGCCATCGGAAAAGGATTTTCTTGGATTCTGCGGATCTTCCGTATCATAGGATTCTCCGCCGATGGCTGTAAGCGAACCGCCGGTTATCAGCAAGATCTTGCTGCGCCTGCTGCTGTTGTCCATACGAACACCGACGGAGAAAGCGCAGTCGGCTGAGTATGCCGTTCCGCCCTGAGCAGTGATATGGCCGCCCTCAATTTCAAAGTCGCCGTCTGCTACGCCGATGGCACAGGAATAAGTCCATGCGTTACCGGTGTTTTTATGGGTACCGGAGGTAACGGACAGGGTGCCTGTACCCGAAGCTCCGCCCTTAACTTTCAGGTCGCCCATAGCTTCCAAAGCGGTTATTACCATATGCTTATTATATTCACCATCTTCTGCTATCGCAGCATCGCCGCCGGTAATTGTGTTCGTTGTGCCGTCAGCCAACACAATGGTGGTTCTGTCCGGCAGCTTAACAGCCGTGGCAGCCTTGGTGGTGAAGTCGATGCCCCTGAGTGTCAAAGTCTTGGTGCCGTTATCCCAAGTGGAATCGGCAGCACCGAAGGACTTATACTGATTGAGCAGAGCAATCGCCGCCGCACCGCCGTCGGAAGCGGTGAAGTCCGCCGTTTCTGTTGCCGGGTCTGCGGCAAACGCCGTCATCGGCACCAGCGACAGCACCATGCAAAGCGCCAGTAGGACT
>URNF01000076.1 GCA_900549155.1 uncultured Oscillospiraceae bacterium
TCCCCGCCGATCGCCTCGATCATCGGAGTGTCCAGCCACACAGCCTTGCCGCTGCCGGTGTCCACGCCCTCATCGCGGTCGGAGCACTCACGGATGATAGATGCCGCCGCAACGTCGCGGGTCTCCAGCGGATGCATGAACACCTTGCCGTCACGGTTGACGAGCTTTGCACCGAGAGAACGCACCTTTTCGGTCACGAGCGCGCCGAAGATCTGCTGCGGGAACGCCGCACCGGTGGGATGATACTGCAGCGTGTCGGCATACAGCAGCTTTGCACCGACACGATAGCCGAGCACCAGGCCGTCAGCGGTCGCGCCGTAGTGATTGGAAGTCGGGAAACCCTGATAGTGCATGCGTCCCGCGCCGCCGGTGGCAATGATAACGGTCTTTGCGCGCGCCACCATCAGCTCATGGGTCTCCATGTTCATCAGCACAGCGCCTGCGGCTTTGCCGTTTTCGTCCAAAATCAGTTCGATTGCGGAAGTGAAGTCCACCACCGGGATGCCGCAGTTCAACACCTCATCCCGCAGCGTGCGCATGATCTCCGCACCGGAATAGTCCTTTGCTGCATGCATACGCTTACGGGAAGTGCCGCCGCCGTGCGTGGTGATCATCGTGCCGTCCGGCGCCTTGTCAAATTCCACGCCGAGGTTATTCAGCCACTGAATGGCTTCCGGCGCATCGCAGACGAGCTTTGCAAGAAGCTCCCGCTTTGCGGCATAGTGACCGCCGCCGAATGCATCCACAAAGTGGATGGCGGGAGAATCGTTGGGCTTGTCGGCAGCCTGAATGCCGCCCTCCGCCATCATGGTGTTGGCGTCGCCCATGCGCAACTTGGTCACCACCATGACATTGGCGCCCGCTTCATGCGCTTCGATCGCCGCGGAAGCACCCGCGCCGCCGCCGCCGATGATCAGCACATCCACATCATAGCGCACATCGTCAAGATCGACGTCCGCCGCAGAAATGCGGCTGTGCGCCTGCAGCATGTCGCAAAGCTCATGCGGCACGGCTTCGCCTTTGTTCGGGCCGATCGACAGTTTTTTGAATTCGCTCTTTTTATAGTCCGGATGATACGCTGCCAGCAGATCATCCTTTTCCTTTGCCGTCATACGGGCGGGCTCATAGGCAATGTTTGCCGCACGCGCCGCTTCTACCGCCTTGAGTGACTGCTGAAATTCCTTTGCGTACATGATAAGCCCTCCTTATTTCTCAATCTCACGGGTGTTGTACAGCTCCTGAAGCTCCTCGATGGGCTTATCCATCAGCGCCTCAATGAGATCGGTAAAGGTGCCGTCCTTGATCTCCTGCACCCGCTGCTCCAGATGAGCGGAATGCGGTGCGAGATACTTGCCGTTGAGACGGCGTGCCAGCATCGCCACCTGCGGATGCGAAATGCCTGCAGGGCAGCGGGATGAGCACACGCCGCACATGACACAGTCAAAGGACTCCTCGGCGCATTTGTCAAACTCGCCGCGCTGTGCATAGGCGATATACTGCATCACATTCAGTCCCTGCGTGCAGCTCTTGGTGCAGGCGTTGCAGCCGACACAGGCATAAATCTCCGGATACAGCTGCATCATGATCTGCTCGGTGGGCTTCACCTTTTCGATGTCATACACCTGCTTGACCAGCGGGAAGAACGGCAGGGTCGCAACATACATGTTGTTTTCGACCTTCGTCTGGCAGGCAAGACAGGTTTTGAGCTCTCTCTCACCCTTGATGCGGTAGATGGTCGCGCATGCGCCGCAGAAGCCGTTACGGCAGCCGCAGCCGCGAACAAGCTGATAACCCGCATATTCCATGGCGCGCATGATGGTCAGATCATCCGGCACACTGTACTGCTTACCGAACAGGTAGATATTCACCATATTTTCCATGTCTGCATCTCCTTATCAGTATTCATCCGGCAGGGTATCGAGCTCGTCGAAACGGAAGACCGGACCGTCCTTACAAACATACTTTGCGCCGACGTTGCAGCGTCCGCACTTGCCGATGCCGCACTTCATGCGCAGCTCCAGTGTGGTATACACCTGTGTCTTTTCAAAGCCCAGCTCCTGCAGACCCGCAAGCGTGAATTTGATCATGATGGGGGGACCGCACAGAACGGCGATCTTGTTCGTGTCGAAGCCCAGCTCCTTGACATAGTTCGGAACAAAGCCCACATGACCGTCCCATTCCGGCTGTTCGCGGTCGATGGTCAGGTGCACATGCACGCCGCTGTCCTTTGTCCACTCGTCGATGATCTCCTTATAGTCCACGAGATCCTGCATGCTGCGCGAGCCGTAGACCACATCGATGTCGCCGTAGCGATCGCGGTAGTGGCGGCAATAGTTGATGACCGAGCGCAGCGGCGCAAGACCGATGCCGCCCGCGATAAACAGCAGGTTCTTTCCGGCAAACTCGGTGTCCACCGGGAACGGACGGCCATAGGGACCGCGAATGGTGATCTCCTGTCCGACCTCCATGGAATGCAGCCACTCGGTAACGCAGCCGCATTTCTTGATGGAAAACTCCATGTATTCCTCGTTGGTCGGCGAGGAAGTGATGGAAAACATCGCTTCCCCCACGCCCGGCACGGAGAGCATCGCGCACTGACCGGGCATATGTTCAAATGCCTTTTTCCCGTCCGGCGTGACGACGCGGAAGGTCTTGACATCGGGGGTGTCGATACGGATATCGGTCACCACGCCGATCTTCGGCATGAGCGGTTCTTTCATGTCAGCCATTTGCGCGCCCTCCTAACTTCTTCATAACCTTGACGATGTTCATATGAATGGGGCATTTTGCCACGCAGCGACCGCAGCCGACGCAGGAGAACAGTCCGTCGTTGTTGGTGGGATAATACACCAGCTTGTGCATAAAGCGCTGACGGAAGCGTTCCTTCTGGGTCAGACGCGGCTGACCGGCAGACATCTTCGTGAAATCGGAATACATGCAGGAATCCCAGCAGCGGAAACGCTTGACGCCGTGACCGGTATTGAAATCCTTGATGTCATAGCACTGGCAGGTCGGGCACACAAAGGTGCAGGTGCCGCAGCCGAGGCAGCTTTCCGAAAGCTCCGCCCATTCGGGCGCATCGAAAAACGCATCGGTCTTGCCCGCGCCGAACGCATCGGCGGACAGGTCGGCAAGCGGCAGTTTGGAAAGCCGCTCACGGATGACCGCTTTCTGTTCCTCGACAGGAGCAGCATCGGCATCTTCCGTCACCGCTTCCAGTGCCTTCAGCAGTGCCTCGCCCTTTTCGGTCTTGGCATCGAGATACAGCGCGTCTGCCGTCTTGTGGCAGACAATGTCGCCCTCGGGTGCGGCGGCATCGATGCCGAACGTGCCGCAGAAGCAAGTCTCAAGCGGCTTGTTGCAGGCAAGGGACACCAAAATGCCGTGCTTGCGGCGATTTTCATAATAGCTGTCGGCAGGCTCCGCCAAAAACACGCGATCGAGCACCTCAAAGCTGCGCACATCGCAGGCGCGCACGCCGAAAATAACGAAGTCCTCGCACTCCTCGCGGGTGTCGATGATCTCGATCTTCTTCCCCTCAGTCTTGAAATCCATGAGGTTTTCGGTCTGCGGGAAGAAAAAGTCCTTCGGGCTGCGCACGGTGTTGAGCGCATCGGACAGCACCTTGCCGTCCTCCCATTTTTCAAACTTCGCGCCCGCCTTGCCGTCGACCGGCAGATACAGTGTGTGCTCTGCGGCAATGGCGGCAAAAAGGGTATCCAAACGGTCAAGTGCCAATTTACGCATTGCCCTCACCCCTCTCCACTGCTTCGCCGGGCTCGATGTCCTCGGTGGTGTAGTTCACGATCGGGGCGCGGCTGCCGACTGCGGCACCCGCCTGATATTCCCCATAGAAGCTGTCGATATCCTTGATGAACTTGCGGTTCAAAAGGTGCAGCGGAATGTGCTGCGGGCAAACGCGGGAGCATTCGCCGCAATCGGTGCAGCGACCGACCACGTGGAATGCGCGGATGATGTGGAACATCTTTTCCTCAAAGCTGTTTGCCGCCGCCTTGTTCTCCACGCCCGAGTTCGGGTTGTCGAACACGCACTTTTCGCACGTGCAGGCAGGGCAGACATCACGGCAGGCGTTGCAGCGGATGCAGCGGGAAAGCTCATTCTGCCAGAAAGCAAACCGCTCGTCCGGCGTCATTTTTTCCAGCTTTTCCACCTCGTCGAACCGTGCGCTGTCCAGCACCTCGCCGTCCTCGCCGAGCAGCTCGTCATAGGCAACGTGCTTTTTCGATTTACAGTGTACGCAGCGATCGGGCAAAAGCTCTGCTCTTTTCAGCGTCTTTGTACCGTCATACAGCGTATCGACCAGCACCTCGTCGCCCTCCTCACGGACAGCGACGATGCCGTCGGCGGTTTCGCGGATGCGGTTTATGTCCAGCATACCGTTGCAGGGCACACCGACCGCATGGACCTTTTCGCGGTCAAAGCGATGCTCGGTGAGCAGCTGGTTGAAGCTGTAGGTATCGCAGGGCTTCAAAAACACCAGCACCTTGCCGTCCTCTTTGGCAGTCTCTTTGATGAGATACTTGGAGAAGTTCGCACCGCAGAAATCGTCGAACACAAAATCCTGCTCCAGCTCCGCAGCGCTGTGAAACACAGCGGGCGTCACATCATAGGCAAACTCCCCCGCTTTCCAGCCGAGCACGCGGGTAACGGTTCCGTCAGCGAGCAGTGCAGCAGCCTTGGAAACGAGAGCTTCGCGCTTTATTTCTTGCATCGCAGATCCTCCAATCTCTTGTTTTCGCCGAGAGCAGCAACCTGCTTGGCGAAATCGTTCATGGTGGCGGCAAACTTCGCGCCCTCCGCCGCACTCACCCATTCGACGCGCGTGCGCTCTTTCTCGATGCCGAGATAGTCGAGCATGGAGAACAGCAGCGCCATACGGCGGCGGGTGTAGTAGTTACCGGAGGTGTAGTGGCAGTCGCCGGGATGGCAGCCGCACAGGATGACGCCGTCCGCGCCGCGCTGGAACGCGCGGAGAATGAACATCGGATTGACACGGCAGGAGCAGGGCACGCGGATGATCTTGACATCCGCCGGATACGCAAGGCGGTTGTTGCCCGCAAGGTCTGCACCGGCATAGGAGCACCAGTTGCAGCAAAATGCCACAATGAGCGGCTTATATTCGTTTACTTGCATATTGCATCCACCTCCGCCATGATTTGCTTATTGAGGAATCCGCGCAGATCCATCGCACCCGACATACAGGCGACGGTGCACGCGCCGCAGCCCTGGCAGACCGCTTCGTTGACGACCGCCACGCGGCGTACCTTGGTCGTTCTGTCCGGCATGCGGAATTCCTTGTCCACATAGGTGATGGCGCCGTACGGGCACACCTTTTCACAGGTGGAGCAGCCGTTGCACATCATTTCGTCGGAATGGGCGACGCAGGGGTTACCGGTCAGCTTATCCTTGCACAAAAGACCGATGACCTTGGACGCCGCAGCGCCCGCCTGCGAGACGGTTTCGGGAATGTCCTTCGGACCCTGGCAGGCACCGGACAGGAACACGCCCGCCGTCGGGCTTTCCACGGGGCGCAGCTTCGGGTGCGCCTCGGTGAAGAAATCGTTGGTATCCATGCTGGCGGTCAGCATCGTTGCAAGCGGTCTTGCGGATTTATCCGGCTCGATCGCGGCAGCGAGCACCACCAGGTCGGCGTCAATGTGCAGCTGTTTACCATAGATAAGGTCAGAGCCCTGCACCTTCAGCTTATTGCCCTCGGGCGACACCTTGCCGACCATACCCTTGATGTAATGCACGCCGTATTCTTCCACGGCACGGCGATAGAACTCGTCGAAGTTCTTGCCGGGGGTACGCACGTCGATGTAGAAAACATACACCTCGGTGTCGGGGTATTTATCGCGGATGAGCATGGCGTGCTTTGCCGTATACATACAGCAAATCTTAGAGCAATACTCCTTGCCCTTTTCCGCACAGGCGGCACAGCGCGAACCGACGCACTGCACAAACACGATCGTGTGCGGATGCTCGCCGTCGGACGGACGCAGCAACGTACCGCCCGTCGGACCTGCGGCATTCATAAGACGCTCGAGCTCCAGCGAGGTGATGACATCCTTCGACTGCGAATAGGCATATTCGTCGAACTTCTCCATGGAGATCGGATTGAAGCCGGTCGCCACGACGATGGCGCCGTATTTCTCCTCCACGAACTCGTCTTTCGCCTTATAGTCGATCGCGCCCGCGCCGCACACCTTAGAGCAAACGCCGCACTTGCCGGTTTTCAGCATCATGCAGTATTGCGGGTCGATGGTCGCGACCTTCGGAACAGCCTGCGCAAACGGGATATAGATCGCGCGGCGATTGTCCATGCCGAGGTTGAATTCATTGGGAACCTTCTTCTGCGGGCACTTTTCGGTGCACAGACCGCAGCCGGTGCAGACATCCTCTTTGACATAGCGCGCCTTGCGCTTGATGGTGACATCAAAATTGCCGACAAAGCCCTTGACATCCGTGACCTCGGAATAGGAGAAGATGCGGATCTTCTCGTTCTGCGCCACATCCACCATTTTCGGTGTCAGAATACAGGCGGCGCAGTCCAGCGTCGGGAAGGTCTTGTCGAGCTGTGCCATTTTGCCGCCGATGGTGGGCTTGGTCTCCACGATGTCGACGGGGAAACCGGCATCGGCGATATCAAGCGCCGTCTGGATACCGGCGATACCTCCGCCGATAACGAGCGCCCGCTTGGTGACGGGGCTTTCGCCGGGGGTAAGCGGTGTGTTGAGGTTGACCTTTGCCACCGCCGCCTTGGCAAGAATGATCGCCTTTTCCGTGCCGACGGGCATATCCTTATGCACCCACGAGCACTGCTCGCGGATGTTGGCGATCTCTACCATATAGGGGTTGAGTCCTGCGGCAGCCGCCGTTTTGCGGAAGGTTGCCTCGTGCATACGCGGTGAGCAGGAACAAATGACGATGCCGCCGAGGTTATGCTCCTTGATGGCATCCTTGATCATGTTCTGTCCCGCCTGGGAGCACATATATTGATAGTCGGTGGAGAAAACGACGCCGGGTTCATGCGCGAGCGCTTCTGCAACCGCTTTCACGTCCACCGTTCCGGCAATATTCGTACCGCAATGGCAGACAAAAACTCCGATTCTTTGCATGATCCTTTCTCCTGTCTTACTTAGAATATTTGCGCATGGCGCTCATGAGCGCCTGCTGCGGCATATCCTCATCCAAAAGCGCCGGAATGTCGTCCGCTTTCAGATGATTGGCGCCTTTTTGCCGAATGACACACAGGCGCAGCGCCTCGATGAGCTTTGCGGGCTCGACGCCGCGCGGGCAGCGATCCACACAGGCAAAGCAGGAAAGGCATTTATACACCGAATCCGATTTCATGAGTGTTTCGATATCGCCGTTTTCCACCATATACACAAACTGGTGCGGATGATATTCCATTTCGTCATAGGACGGGCAGGTGCCGGAGCACTTGCCGCAGCGCATGCATTTGAGCGGATTGACACCGCTCATGCGCAGGACCTGTTCCTTTTCACGCTCCGCTTTATTCTGCATGTGTATCCTCCTTCACGCCGAGTGCTTCGGCAAGCAGCTCGGTAAAATACACGACCGGCACAGCACTGCCGTTCTTCACGAGATTATACATACACAGCGGGCACGCCGTCACCATAAGGTCGGCGCCGTGTGCCGCAGCGCTGTCGCTGACCGCGTTCGACTTCTTTTTCGCCGACGCCGCGTCCTCAAGCGCCACATAGCCGCCGCAGCATTCGTTGCGCATCGGATAGAGGACCGGCTCTGCGCCCAGCGCACGGATGAGCTCCTCCAAAAGCTGCGGGTTCTCGACATCGTCAAACTGCATGACCTTGCCGGGGCGCAGCAGCATGCAGCCGTAATAGGCGGCGATCTTCTTGCCCGTCAGCGGGTTTTTGACCGCTTTCCTCAGCGCGTCAAAGCCGACCTCATCGCGCAAAAGCTCCAAAAAGTGCAGCACGCGCGCCTCGCCGTGATACGGCTCTTTCGGTTCCTTCTCCTGCGCCATATAGCGGTTGACGGCATCGTCAAAATGCGGGTCGGTCAGAAACGCGTTGTTGGTTTGCTTCATCACATTGTGACAGGCGGCGCACACCGTCACGAGCGGCTGTCCCGCATCTCTTGCGGCAACAAGCGCCCGCACGGCGGCGAGCTTTGAAGCGATCTCATCCGACGCGCTCACAAAAACGCCGCCGCAGCACTGCCAGTCCGGAATTTCGCACATTTCCACGCCCAAAGCGGCAGCGCTCTTTCGCGCATACAGATCGAGATCCTTTGCTTTTGTGCGCAGCGTGCAGCCCGGAAAATAACTGACTTTCATTGTTTTCCTCCCATCTCTGCGGTGTCACACCATCTGTTCGGGATGGAATACCTCGTCGAATTTTTCTGCCGTGAGAAAACCGAGGGCGACACATGCTTCTTTGAGCGAAATGTTGTCTTTGTATGCTTTCTTGGCTGTCTTGGCGGCGTTCTCATAGCCGATATACGGATTGAGCGCCGTCACCAGCATCAGCGAATTGTGCAGATTGTGATACATCTTTTCCTTGTTTGCCGTGATGCCGACCGCACAGTTCTTGTTGAACGAAACGATCGCTTCGGCAAGCAGACGCGCGGACTGCAGGAAGTTATACGCCGCAACGGGCATGAACACATTGAGTTCGAAGTTGCCCTGCGACGCCGCCATACCGACCGCCACATCGTTGCCCATCACCTGCACGGCAACCATCGTCACCGCCTCGCACTGCGTGGGGTTGACCTTGCCGGGCATGATGGAAGAGCCGGGCTCGTTTTCAGGAATATGAATTTCGCCCAGTCCGTCGCGCGGGCCGCTTGCCAGCCAGCGCACATCGTTTGCAATTTTCATCATATCGCAGGCGGTCGCCTTGATGGCGCCGTGAGCAAACACCAGCTCATCCTTCGAGGTCAGCGCATGGAACTTGTTCGGTGCGGTGACAAACGCTTTGCCGGTGAGCGCGGCAACCTTTTCGGCGACCAGCTCGGAAAAGCCTTTCGGCGCGTTCAACCCCGTGCCGACGGCAGTGCCGCCGAGCGCCAGCTCATGCAGCGGCTTCACCGCCAGCTTCAGAAGCTCCGCGTCCCGCTCCAGGCTCGCGCGCCAGCCGGAGATCTCCTGGCTGAACTTGATCGGCGTCGCATCCTGCAAATGGGTGCGACCGGATTTCACGATGCCCTCGTTCTCCGCTTCCAGGCGCTTGAACGTGGCGATGAGCGTTTCGATGGCGGGCAGCAGCTTATCCTCGATCGCAATGACCGCGGAAATGTGCATCGCCGTCGGGAAGGTGTCGTTGGAAGACTGGCTCATGTTGATGTCATCGTTCGGATGACAGAGCTTCTCCCCCGCAATCTGGTTGGCGCGGTTTGCAATAACTTCGTTTGCGTTCATATTTGATTGCGTGCCGCTTCCCGTCTGCCATACTACGAGCGGAAAATGCTCGTTGAGTGCGCCGCTCATAACCTCGTCGCAGATGAGCAGAGCGCCGTGCTTCTTCGTCAGCGCACGTACTGCCTCAAGGAAGCCATCGTGCGGCAGGACTAAGCCCATGTTGCCCGGAGTCGGCTCCATGATAACGCAGGCGATTTCCTCGCCGCGCTCAGCGAAAACCTGCTCCAGAGCAGGCAGGTCGTTGAACGGTACGGTAATAGTGGTTGCTGCTACTGCCTTAGGTACGCCCGGGCTGTCGGGTACGCCGAAGGTAGCTCCGCCGCTGCCTGCTTTAACAAGCAGGCTGTCATGGTGACCATGGTAGCAGCCGATGAATTTGATGATGCAGTCACGGCCGGTATAGGCACGTGCTAAGCGCAGAGCGCTCATGGTTGCTTCAGTACCGCTGTTGACCATGCGGACCATATCCATGGACGGAACGAGGCGGCAGACTAATTTTGCCAGCTCGGTTTCGGCAACTGTCGGAGCGCCGTAGGAGGTGCCCTTTTCTGCAGCAGCCTTGATAGCCTCGGTTACGCAGTCAGGCACATGGCCCATGAGCAGCGGACCGTAGGACATAACGTAGTCGATGTATTCGTTGCCGTCGATGTCATAGATTTTGCTGCCCTTGCCGCCAGCGATGAACGGCGGTACGCCGCCGACA
>URNF01000077.1 GCA_900549155.1 uncultured Oscillospiraceae bacterium
CAGGAGTCGAACCTGCGGCCTCTTGAACCCCATTCAAGCGCGCTACCAAACTGCGCTACACCCGGATATTTCTATGACGCGTGAGAAATTATAGCACACCCCTTTCATAAAATCAAGTATTATTTTACTTTCTCCCCCAACTTTTCAAAATACGGTTGCCTTTTTGCGCAATATCATGTACAATAGACCTACATATGAACAAGCGAGGTCTTTCGGTTTGAGCATGACATATCTCGACAACAGTGCCACCACCGCCGTGTGTGAAGCGGCGGCAAAAAAGGCAGTCTATATGATGACGCAGTGCTTCGGCAACCCCTCTTCTCTGCATCGACTGGGCTTTGAGGCGGAGCGGGAGCTGACCGCCGCCAGAGAAAAGGTCGCCGCGCTGATGGGCGTGCCCGCACGGGACGTGCTTTTCACCTCCGGCGGCACAGAAGCCAACAACCTCGCCGTGTTCGGCGCCGCCGCAGCGCTTGCCCGCCGCGGGAAACACATCGTCACCACCGGCGTGGAGCATTCCTCGGTCGCCGCCGCCTGCAAGCAACTGGAAAAAGAGGGCTATGCCGTGACGCGTCTGCTGCCGGACAGCGACGGGCACATCACCGCCGATGCCATCATTGCCGCCTGCCGTCCCGACACGGCGCTTGTGTCGGTGATGCTGGTCAACAACGAGACCGGCGCGCGCTTCTCACTGCCCGATGCGGTGGCGGGGATCCGCCGCCGTTCCCCCTTTGCCTTCATCCACTGCGACGCGGTGCAGGCGGCGGGAAAGCTGCCGCTTTACGGTGCCCGCTGGCAGGTGGATGCCATGTCGGTCAGTGCGCACAAGCTGCACGGACCGAAGGGTTGCGGCGCACTGTATCTGCGGCAGGGCGCGCGCATTCTGCCGCGTCAGGTCGGCGGACTGCAGGAGCGCTCGCTGCGCGGCGGCACGGAAGCCGCCCCCCTTATCGCCGCTTTCGGCGCGGCGGCAGAAGCGCTGCCGCCCCTTGCCGAGCAGGAAGCACTTTTTGAAACGCTCCGCAAACGGCTTTTTGACCGTCTTGCCGACGCCCCCGTTGTGTTCCATCTTCCCGCCGACGGCGTCCCGTATATCATTCACCTGTCCGTTCCGGGATTCAAAAGTGAAACGCTGCTGCACTTTCTCTCCGAACGGGACATTTTCGTTTCCAGCGGCTCCGCCTGCGCCAAGGGTGCCAAAAGCCCCGTCCTGCAGGCGATGGGACTGCCGGAGACCGAGATCGACGGCGCACTGCGCCTGAGCCTGTGCCACAACAACACACCCGAAGACATCGACCGCTTTGCGGATGCACTCATCGCAGCCACGCAGACACTTGCACGAAGGAGATAACGCCATGAAAAAGCACGAAAACGACGACGCGTTTGAAGCAACCGAACAAACCATATTGGCGCTTTTACAGGAGCTGCAGAGTGAGAGCGCGCCGCAGCCCGCAGAGGACGCAGCGGATGCCGCGGCAGAGGAAGAAACACAGACGGCGCTGCCCCCGTCGCCGGACGGCGAAACGGGCGACATCCCCGCCGTGCTGTTCCAAACGCTGCTGGATGACGACACCGATATATCGGATACAGCGGACGAAGCACCCGAAGAAGCGCCCCCCGCACCGCCGAAAAAGCGGCGGCACGCGGCAGTCGGGCGCAAGCCCGACGCCGACCGCGTTGACGGCGACGCCGCAAGCGTGCAGCCGACGGCGGCAAAAGGTCCGTTTGCCCGCATCGTCGGCGCCCTTTTCCCGCAAAAGAGCGATCCCGTTTCCGAGATCGTGCGCAAGTGTGTGTTCCTGATCTCGCTTTTGGTGTTTCTGTGCGCGTCGGGCTTTTTGCTGTATTATATGGTGCTGGAGCCGCGCAGCGTGCAGAACGACACCAACCGCTATGAAAAGCTCTACACCGACACCGCCGACATCGAGGAGACCACCAGCGGCTATGACTATCCCACCGGTATGCAGGCGACGTTCCGCCGTCTGTACGATGTCAACCACGACATCGCAGGCTGGCTGTCCTACACCTCGAACGACAGCGGAAAATTTTTGAACATCAACCAGCCCGTGGTGCATTGCGACAACAACGACACCTATCTCACCCACGCCTTTGACGGCTCGAAAAGCCGCAGCGGCACGCTGTTTTTTGACAAGAGCAACACCATCGAAAAGGACGTGTCCAACCGCGTCAGCATCATCTATGGACACAACATGGCAAGCGGCATGATGTTTGCCAAGCTCAACAAGCTGCTCGGCAATGTGTATTATGCGCGCTCCGCCCCGCTCATCGGGCTGAACACGCTGTATGAAAACAATCAGTATAAGGTCTTTGCCGTCATCATCAACGACGAGGGTGCGGACGCGGAACGCTATTTCGGCTATCTGCGCACCTCCTTTGCCGACGACAACGATTTCATGAACTATGTTGCCGAGCTGCGCGCCCGCTCGCTGTATGACTATCCCGTGGATGTCGGCGCAGACGACGAGCTGCTCATTTTGTCCACCTGCACCGCCAAGAGCCAGGCAAAGGTCGACAACGGCAGAATGGCGGTCATCGCCCGCCGCGTGCGCGCCGATGAGGACACGCAGGTGAACACCGCATCCATCACCGACAACACCGACGTCATCATGCCCTATGCATGGTATACGGCACAGGGGCTGACGCCGCACGCGTTCTATACACAGACCGACTATCACCTGCCGGATGCCGCCGCGGCAACGACCGCATCGACAACGGCGGCAACAACCGTTGCAACAACAACCGCCGCCACCGACGACGCGACCCCCGCGACCGATCCCACCGGTTCGCGCGCAACAAGCACACGCACGACGGCAACCACAGCGGCAACGACCGCCGCAACGACAGCTGCCACGACCGAAACGACCGCATCCACGACGGCAACCACCACACAAACGGAAGGAACAACAGCATGACCAAAACGGAAATTCTGCTCATCAAAAACGGCGAGCTGGCGCTCAAGGGGCTTAACCGCAGCACCTTTGAGGACGCGCTGATGCGCAACCTGCGCCGCCGTCTCAACAAGATCGGAAAATTTGAGATGCGCAAGGCGCAGTCCACCATCTATATCGAACCGGCAGAGCCGACGGCGGATCTGACCGCCGCCGCCGAAGCCGTGTCCAAGGTGTTCGGCATCGCCGCCTTTTCCCGCGCACGCGTCGCGGAAAAGGACATCGACGCCATCGGCGACGCCGCCGTGGACTATCTTGCGGACACGCTGCGCGGCGTTTCCACCTTCAAGGTGGAGACCAAACGCGCCGACAAGACCTTCCCTCTCTCCTCGCCGGAGATCAGCCGTGAGATCGGCGGGCGCATCCTGTCGGCGTTCCCGCGCCTCAAGGTGGACGTCCACACGCCCGATGTCACCGTGTTCGTGGAGATCCGCGATTTCGGTGCCTATGTCCACGCCGACCAGCTGCCCGGCGCGGGCGGCATGCCCGTCGGCACAGGCGGCAGATGCGGCATCCTCATTTCCGGCGGCATCGATTCACCGGTCGCCGCCTACATGATGGCAAAGCGCGGCGTGGAGCTTTACGGCATCCACTTCGCGTCCCCGCCCTACACCAGTGAGCGCGCCGAGCAAAAGGTCATCGACCTTTTGGAGCAGGTGGCGCAGTTCGCGGGGCGCATGACGCTGTGCATCGTCCCGTTCACCCACATTCAGGAGCAAATTCGGGAAAAATGCCCCGAGGAATATTTCACGCTCATCATGCGGCGCTTTATGATGCGCCTTGCCTGCCGCGTTGCCGCCGATAACGATTGCGGCGCGCTGGTCACGGGAGAGAGCGTCGGACAGGTCGCCAGTCAGACCGTCCCCGCCATCGCCTGCACCGATGTGCTGGCAACGCTGCCGGTGTTCCGTCCCGTCATCGGCATGGACAAAGAGGAGATCGTGCAGATCTCGCGAAAGATCGGCACCTTTGACATTTCCATCCAGCCGTTTGAGGACTGCTGCACCGTGTTCACCCCGCGCCATCCCTGCACCCGCCCGAAGCGGCAGAACCTGGAAAAAGCCGAGGAAGCGCTCGATGTCGACGCACTGGTCGAAGAAGCACTCGGCGGTCTGCGGTATATCAAAATTCAGTAGGAAAGGAGAAACAGCATGGAAGCGGCACAGATTTTAGCCCTTTTGCGCGAAAAATCGCTGCAGCTGGCGACGGCAGAATCCTGCACCGCCGGTCTGCTTTCCGCTGCCGTCACCGCCGTTCCCGGCGCTTCCGCTGTTTTCACCTGCGGCGTTGCCGCCTACAGCAACGAGATCAAGAAAACCGTCCTCGGCGTTCCCGCCGCGACGATCGACACCGTCGGTGCCGTCAGCGCCGAAACCGCCATTGCGATGGCGGACGGTGTGCGCCGTTTGGCAAACGCATCGATCGGCGTGTCCGTCACGGGCGTTGCCGGTCCCGCCACCGAGGAAGACAAGCCGGTCGGGACGGTGTTTTTGGCGCTGGCAAACGCCGACCGCGTTTGGGTGCGGGAGCTGCAGCCCGACCCTGCCTGCGTCACACGTGACGCCGTGCGGGAAAAAGCCGTGGCGGTCGCCCTCGAAATGATTGCACAATATGCCGCGGCATATCCCGCCATGACAGCGGGCAGCCTGCCGCTCACATCGCACGCGCCGAAAGAGGTGGAGATCCCGCAGGCAGCGCCGATCGAGGAGCGGCGGCGCTTTTTGGCGGTTTTGCTCCCGTGGAAAGGGGACACACCGAAGGAGCGCATTTTGAAGCTCTGTCTGCCGCTGTTTGTCTGCATGCTGATCGCGGTCGCCTTTTTCTCGGTCAAGCGCCTTTTGTCGGTTTCCGGCAACCAGTCGCTGTACAGCGATCTGCAAAACATGTATATCGACAATACCAACACCGATACCGAAACCGTCGCTTCGGGCAGCGACATCCTGCCGCGCTTCACCGCGCTGTATGCCCAAAACGCGGACATCGGCGGCTGGATCCGCATCGACGGCACGGACATCAGCTATCCCGTCATGAAAAATGCGGGCAGCGACTATTATGCGACCCACAATTTCCGTCAGCAATATTCCGACTACGGCGTGCCCTATTTCGACCGCCGCAACACGCTCGTTTCCGCCCAAAGCCGCAACAGGGTGCTGATCGTTTACGGCAACAACACCGGCGACGGGCAGATGTTTTCGTCGCTGCTCAACTATCGGCGGACGGACTTTTTCAAGGAACACGCAATCATCGACATGAGCACGCTCTATGCCGCCGACAAATGGCAGCTGTTTGCCGTGATGGTGCTTGATCCCGACGAGATCAACGCCTTTGCCTATGCGCAGACAGCCTTTGCCGACGACGACGCGTTCAAAAAATATATCGAAGAGGTGCGCAGCCGCTCGCTGCTCAATACCTCGGTCGTTGTCACGCCCAAAGACGATCTGTTGCTGCTTGTGACACAGGCAGAGGACGAATACGGCTTTGAGAACGCCACCTTCGTCGCGGTCGCCCGCCGCCTGCGGGAGAACGAGACCGCCGCCGACATCACCGTGGGGCGCAACCCCACCGTGCGGATGCCGCGCATTTGGGTGCGCCGCAACTACAGCGTCAGCACCACCGCGTCGAAAGTGTCGCAGACCTCTCCTGCCACCACGACTGCGACCGTCACCGTGCCGTCCACTTCAAAGTCCGCCACAACTGCATCCGTGCCGCCGACCACAAAGTCCACCGTGACCACGTCCACCGCGCCGCCCACCTCAAAGCCCACCACGGCGACGACGGCGGACGAGGAAGATAAACAGGTCGATCAAACGCCATAAACCAAACTGACCGCCGCGCTGAAAAAGCGCGGCGGTTTTGCGTTATCGCTGCAAGCTATAACATATAGTATATATAGTACGGATCGGGCTTTGTCAGAATGGAGACCATGTCCGCAATCACGCCGACCAAAAACAGTCCGGCGTGAAAAGATACAGCACCCCCATCCCCGTTTTCCTTTCATAGAACTTGTGTGCACCGAAAACGCCGAGCGTCAGACAAAGAAAGAATGCCACCCGCTTGCTGCACATGCGTCTGCCATAGCCCGCCCCGACATCCTCCATCACCGTTTGCGTCTGTCTGCCGCACGCCGTGCAAATGACCGCATCCTCCGGTATCTCTGCACCGCAATGCCGACAGCGCTTTGTTGCTTCCATAGATATTCCACCTTGTGTTGACATTCACTGAATGTCATGTTTGCCGCAAGTATACCATATAATTTCCTTGTTGACAAGCACTAAATGTCAAAAAGGAGATCGCCTATGTTCATCAACAAGACAGCCGACGGCAGAAACAATCTCTGCGGCACGCACATTGCCGCACTGCGCAAGCAGCTGCAGCTTTCACAGCGCATGTTCGCCGACCGCCTGCAGCTTGCCGGTCTGGAGATCGAGAAAAACGCCGTGCAGCGCATCGAATGCGGAAAACGCTTTGTCACCGACATTGAGCTGAAAACGATTGCCGAGGTGCTCGGTGTCCCCGTCGGAGATCTGCTGCTGCCATAGATATGTTTTTAACCCGCCGCATTCTTCGGAATGCGGCGGGCTTTTTTTGCCAAAAATTTCTTTGCGCCCTTGTCCACTTTTTTTCCAAAACCTATTGCATTTTCAAAAAAAGCACCGTATAATGTTGGTAAGTGGTTAAAAGTGCATCGAAAGGGTGCAAAGTGGTGAGTTTTTAACAATTCCACCAAGTTTTCCACAATCTCTTTCCACCGTGAAAAGGAGGTGAGCAGCGTGCTGTACGGACGGTATCAACATAACGTGGACGCAAAGGGGCGTTTGTTTGTCCCTGCCAAGCTGCGTGAAAAGCTCGGCGAGAGTTTCATTGCCGCCGTCGTTCTCGATCGCTGCATCTGCCTCTATTCCACCGAGGAATGGGATGCCATGCTGGATCAGATCGCCGCGCTGCCCATGACGAAAGGGCGCGTTCTGATGCGTCAGCTCACCTCGAACGCCGAGGATGTCTCGCCGGATGCGCAGGGGCGTATTCTGCTGCCGCGGCATCTTTTGGAATATGCGGGGCTGGAAAAGGCAGCGCTGGTCATCGGTGCGGGCAAACGCGCCGAAATTTGGAATCCCGAAACCTATGATGCCGAAATGGAAACGCTTTCTCCCGAAAACATGGAGGAAGAGTTTGCCAACCTCGGCTTCTGAGAGGACGCATCATGGCGGACACGACCTATCACATTCCCGTTCTCCTGAAAGAGACCGTTGACGCGCTGGAGATCGACCCAAAAGGGATCTATCTTGACGGCACGGCGGGCGGCGGCGGGCACAGCAAAGCCATCGCCTCGCGTCTCACGGACGGCAGGCTCATCGCCCTCGATCGCGACCCCGACGCCGTCAAGGCGGCAGGCGCGGCGCTTGCGGGGCTTCCCGCCACCGTGGTGCAATCGAATTTCACCGAGATGGACAAGGTGCTTTCCGCACTCGATATTCCCGCCGTGGACGGTATTCTGCTCGACATCGGCGTTTCCTCGCATCAGCTGGACACCGGCGCGCGCGGCTTTTCGTTTCACATGGATGCGCCGCTCGACATGCGCATGAGCCAAAGCGGACAAACCGCCGCCGATCTTGTGAACACGCTGGACGAGCGGGCGCTTGCCGATATTTTTTTCACCTATGGTGAGGAACGGTTTTCCCGCCAGATCGCCCGTGCGATCTGCCGCGTGCGGCAGACGGCGCCGATCACGACCACCCTGCAGCTTGCCGACATCATCGCCTCGTCCGTCCCTGCGGCGGCGCGGCGGGACGGTCACCCCGCCAGGCGGGTGTTTCAGGCGCTGCGCATCGCCGTCAACGATGAGCTCGGGTGTCTCACCCGCGCACTCGACACGGCTTTTGACTGTCTGAAAGTCGGCGGCGTTCTCGCCGTCATCACCTTTCATTCGCTCGAGGATCGCATCGTCAAGCAGCACATGCACGCCTGGAAGCAGGGCTGCATCTGCCCGAAGGATTTTCCCGTCTGCACCTGCGGACGCACGCCGGCGGCGCGTGTCGGAAAGCCCGTCACCGCATCCGCCGAGGAGCTTGTCGCCAATCCCCGCTGCCGCTCCGCCAAGCTGCGGTATGCCAAAAAGCTGCACGAAGCCTATAAGGACTGAAAGATAAAAAGAAGTACAAAAAGAGGAGGAAAAGCAAATGACACCCGCAAACAGCGGCACTGCCTATGATCTGTCCCTGTTCGAGACAAAAAAAGCGGAGCTTGTTGCTCTGAAGCCGAACAAAAAAGAACAAAAGCATTCGAATAAGCGCGCACGGCTGCAGCGTTTCTTCAACGCCGTCGCCTATATCGCGGTGGCGGTCGCCGCCCTGTTTGTCATCGGCTTTCTCATCACCTCGAATGTGCAGCTGACCGAAATGAACGCGCAGATCAGCGAAAGCAAGGCGCGCCTCACCGAGCTGCAAAGCGAGCAGGTGCGGCTGCAAAGCGAGCTTGCAAGCAAAACGTCCATTGCCAACGTCAACGACTATGCCCGTGAAAACGGCATGACCGCCGCAGACGGCAGCCAGATCACCTACATTACCGTGTCGGGCAGTGACACCGTGACCGTTGCCGAGGAAAGCGGCAACTGGCTTTCCAAGGCGTGGAACGCCATTGTCGGTTTCTTTTCATAAAAACCGACGACCTTCATAAAATATAGTAGCTGCAAACTGCAGACGAGAGTCGGGATACATTCTTGACTCTCTTTGTAGTATTATAGGGAGAGAAAAACCATGCCGAAACCGCCGAAAGCCAAAGCGCCGGAGCCGAAAAAGCCGTCCGGCAAAATGAATTGGCGCAACTATGCCGTGCTGGCTGTCATGCTGGTGCTGGTGGTGCTTGTGGTCGGACATATGGCACTCATTCAGCTGGTGCAGGGCGACGACTGGCTGTCCCGCGCCCGCTCACAGCAAATGAGCGACAGCGTGGTTGCCGCCAAGCGCGGCACGATCTATGACGCCAACATGGAGCCGCTTGCCATTTCCGCCGACGTATGGCGTCTCATCATGTCCCCGAAGGACATTTCCGAAGTAAAGCCCGCCCGTATGCCCGAGGGCGTCACGACCACCGAGGGGCTGCGCGCATTCATCGCCGACGGGCTTGCCGAGCTGCTCGGCGTGGACAGGGAAAAGCTGTTCAAGCAAACGGGCAAGACCAATTCCCAATATGAAGTGGTCAAATCCAAGGTGGAATATGACCAAAAGGAAGCATTCAGCAAATGGGTGACCGAAAACAAGCTCACCGGCGTTTTCAGCATCATCCCCGACTATAAGCGCTATTATCCGCAGGGCACGCTTTTGTCGCACGTCCTCGGCTTCACCGGCACGGACAACAACGGTCTTGAGGGGCTGGAAGCGTCCTATGACGAGGTGCTGTCCGGCGTGCCGGGGCGCATCGTCACCGCGCAAAACGGCTGGGGCGACGAAATGCCCTCCCAGATGGAATACAGCAAGGTCGTGGACGCCCAGGACGGCAACAACCTGGTGCTGACCATCAATCAGACCGTGCAGATGTATGCGGAGAAATATCTTGCGGAAGCGGTCAAGGAGACAAACTCCACCAACCGCGGCTGCATTCTCATTCAGAACGTCAAGACCGGCGGCATCCTGGCGATGGCGACAAAGGGCGACTATGATCCGAACAACCCCTTTGTCCTCGCCGACGAGCAAAAGGTCAAGGAGATCGAGGCGCTGCCCGAAGAGGAGCGCGCGGCGGCAAAGACGACCGCGCTGCAGCAGCAGTGGAAAAACAAAGCCGTCTCCGAAACCTATGAGCCGGGTTCGGTCTTTAAGGTGTTCACCGCCGCCGCAGGACTGGAAGAGGGCGTTGCGACCGCCGCCACCTCCTTCAACTGCCCCGGCTACTATAAGGTCGGCGGCTGGACCATCCGCTGCCACAAGCACGGCGGTCACGGTACGCTCGACATGGCAGGCGCCGTTTCCAACTCCTGCAACCCCTATTTCATGCAGCTCGGCATGAAGATGGGCGCGCACGTGTTCTTCAAATACTTCACCGCGTTCGGTTTCACCGAAAAGACCGGCATCGACATGAGCGGCGAGACTTCCAACGCGGGGCTGTATCACTCCGAAAAAACGCTGAGCGAAAC
>URNF01000078.1 GCA_900549155.1 uncultured Oscillospiraceae bacterium
GGGTGTAGCGCAGTTTTGGTAGCGCGCTTGAATGGGGTTCAAGAGGCCGCAGGTTCGACTCCTGTCACTCGGACCACGCGAAAGCCGCCGACAGAAGTCGGCGGCTTTTTTAGAGTGCATAGACAAAGCAATCGGGAACTGTTGTACTCTGATGGATTTGTCTGGACGCACGAATGAATTTTTAAGGATGGGAAGTTTTTTCAATGGCAGTGAGAGAGGATCTTAGAAATATCGCTATCATCGCGCACGTCGACCATGGCAAGACGACGCTTGTGGATCAGATGCTGCGGCAGAGCGGCATTTTCCGTGCCAACGAGCAGGTGGAGGAGAGAGTGATGGACTCCGGCGATCTCGAACGCGAGCGCGGCATCACCATTCTGTCCAAGAACACTGCCGTTAAATACGGCGACACCAAGATCAACATTCTGGACACCCCGGGACACGCCGATTTCGGCGGCGAGGTGGAGCGCATTTTGCAGATGGTGGACGGCGTGCTGCTGCTGGTGGATGCGTTTGAGGGCTGTATGCCGCAGACGCGCTTTGTGCTGAAAAAGGCGCTGGCGCTGGGCAAGGTGCCGATCGTGGTCATCAACAAGATCGACCGTGACGGCGCGCGTCCCGCCGAGGTGATCGACGAGTTGCTCGACTTGTTCATCGAGCTTGAGGCGGACGAGGATCAGCTGGATTTCCCGGTGATCTATGCTTCCGGCAGAGACGGCTATGCTTCGACCGATCCCTCCGCCCGCAGCGGCAACATGCAGCCGCTGTTTGAAGCGATTCTCAAATATGTGCCCGCTCCCGAGGGCGATATCGACGGCCCGCTGCAAATTCTGTTTTCGAACATTGACTATGACGACTATACCGGCCGCATCGGCATCGGACGCGTGGAGCGCGGCAGGGTGAAGAACGGACAGGCTGTCATCATCTGCCATGCCGACGGCACGACCACGAATGCCCGCATCGGCAAGCTGTTCCAGTTTGAGGGGCTGCACCGTGTGGAGCATGACAGCGCGGCGCTCGGCGATCTCATCGCCGTGACCGGCATTCCGGAAATCAGCATCGGCGAGACGGCGTGTGCGCCGGATCACATCGAGCCGCTGCCGTTTGTGCACATCGATGAGCCGACCATTTCCATGATCTTCATGGTCAACAACAGCCCCTTTGCGGGCAAAGAGGGCAAATATGTCACCAGCCGCAATCTGCGTGATCGCCTGTTCAAAGAGGTGGAGACCAACGTCAGCATGCGGGTGCGTGAGACAGACAGCACGGATGCCTTTGAGGTGTCCGGCCGCGGCGAGCTGCACCTGTCCATTCTGATCGAAACCATGCGGCGGCAGGGCTATGAATTTGCCGTGAGCCGTCCGCAGGTGATCTATAAAAAGGATAAGGACGGCAAGCTTTTGGAGCCGATGGAGCTTTTGATGATCGAGGTGCCGGAGCAGTATGTCGGCGTGGTCATGGAAAAACTGGGGCCGCGCAAGGCGGAGATCCGCAACATGGGCACGCGCAACACCGGCACGAGCCATCTCGAATTCCGTATCCCCGCGCGCGGACTCATGGGCTATCGCCAGCAGTTCTTGACCGACACCAACGGCAACGGCATCATGAACAGTGTGTTTGACGGCTATGAGCCGTATAAGGGCGACATCCCGCAGCGTGTGCAGGGCTCGCTTGTGGTGTTTGAAACGGGCGAGACCAGCAGCTACGGCCTGTTCAACGCCCAGGAGCGCGGCAATCTGTTTGTCGGTCCCGCCGTGCCGGTATATGAGGGTATGATCGTCGGTGAGTCCCCGAAGGACGAGGACATCGCCGTGAACGTTTGCAAGAAAAAGCACGTGACGAATATGCGTGCCGCCGGTTCGGACGAGGCGCTGCGTCTGACGCCGCCGACGGTGCTGTCGCTGGAGCAGTCGCTGGAGTTCATCAATGACGATGAGCTGGTAGAAGTCACGCCGCTGTCCATCCGCCTGCGCAAGAAGATCCTGTCGCAGGAGCAGCGCATGAAGCAGGCGGCAAAAAAGAAAAACGGATAAAAGACGATGGAACATGACGGCGTGCGCCGCCCGCTGTGTCTGTTTGCGCTGACCTTTGCGGTGACGGCAGGATTCCTTATCGGTTGTGATGAGATATACGGACTGCGTGTTGCTCTTGTGGCGGCATGCCTGTTCTTTGTCGCTCTGTGCATTCCGCTTTTGCGGCGCACGGCTGCTGTTTTGTGCGTGCTGACGGCGGTGCTTATATCCTCGGTGATGGTGTATGCGCGCTATCAGCTGGCGGTTTCGCCGCTTGAGGATCTGTCGGGTGAAACGGTGACGGCGACCGTGCGGATCACCGATCTGCCCGCCGCCGAAGCAAAGACCTATCGCGCACAGGTGATGGCGTGTCCGCTGCTCAAAAAGGGCACGCGCATCTGCGTCTCCTTTGCCGATCCCGAGGCGGCGCCGTCGCGGTTTGACTGCGTGGAGCTGGAAGCACGGCTGTATACACCCGCCGACACCCTGCGCAGCGACGGCATCTTTGTCGCCGCCTATGCAAACAAGGCGACGGTGCTCGACGAGAAACGACCGTGGTACAGCGTCATTTCCGTGGATTTGCGGCAGCGGCTGCTGCAAACCGTGCAGGACTTGCTGCCGGGGCAGGAGGGCGCGCTCCTTTCCGCCGTCTGTCTCGGCGACACCTCTATGCTCTCGCTGCGGGTGCAAAACGATTTTCGCCGCAGCGGACTGTCGCACCTTTTGGTGGTGTCCGGTTTGCACATGTCCATTCTGATCGGCGCGGTCACGATTTTTCTGCGTCAGCTGCGCGTCCCGCGCGGCGCACGTGTTTTGCTGCTGTTGGCGGTGCTGTGGCTGTTCATGCTGCTGGTCGGATTTTCCTATTCGGTGATCCGTGCGGGCATCATGCTGCATTTTCTCATTCTTGCCGACGCTTTCCGCTGGCGTGCCGATTCGCTGACCTCGCTTTCGGCGGCACTTTTGGTAATCCTCTGCATGTCGCCGTATGCGATCACGGATGTCGGCTTTCTTTTGTCGTTTTGTTCGACGTTCGGCATCGTGCTGTTGTCGCCGCTTTTCGGAGAGTGGATCTTTCGGCGGCGGTTCTTCCGGCAGCATACGCTGTGCGGTACGGTGCTGCAGTGCTGCTGTACCACCGTTTCGGCAATGCTGTTCACAGCGCCGATCCTGGCGCTTTTCTTCGGCACACTGCCGATGCTGTCGGTGATTGCCAACCTGTTGACGGCAAATCCCGTCGGTCTGCTGCTGCCGCTCGCCTTTTTGGCGCTTCTGACGGCACAGATACCGTTTCTGACATTTCTCGCAAAAGGACTGTTCTTTCTCTGCGGACTGCTGGCAAAATGGGTGCTGGCGGCGGCACATGCCGTCGGCAGCGTTTCCGTCGCCGTTTTGCAGGTGCGGCATCCCGCGAGCTTTGTGTTGCTGCTGGTGACACCGGCGGCGCTGTATATTGCCTATCGGTTGGCGCACGGACGCGGACTGCTGCGCGTGGGCGTGGCGGCGTCGGTGTTGGCGCTGCTTTGCGTAACGCTTTCGGTCGGGGTGTCGCACACGACCGTTTCCGTGCGCATCGCCGGAAGCGGCACGGCGCTTTCCGCGATCGTGGAAACGCGGGAGACGACGATCGCCGTGATCTCCGGCGAGGATCGCGCCGCCTACATACAGGCGGGACGTTTTCTTGCCGATTGCGGCGTGCAATCTCTGGATGCACTGGTGGTCGGTACAGCCGACGAAAAGCAGGTGGCGCTTTTGGCGCAGCTGCTGGAAGAAACGCCTGCAAAGACCGTGGTGTATGCCGCGGCAAAGGACTGGACAGCGGGTATCACCGAAATAAGGCGGCAGCCGCTGGAGACAGGGGAAATCTATCAAAACGGTGATGTCGCCGTGCGGCTGCGGGATGGTTGCTGTCAGGTGCAGGTGGGCGACACGCGGCTTTTGTTTGCGCTTGCGGCGGATGCGACGCTGCCTGCCGCATTTGCCGAAACGCACCTGTTGGTGCTGCACGATACCGTGCCCGACTGGGTGTCCGCCGTCACTGCCGAGCAGGCGGTGGTGGTTTGTGAGCAGGAGCAGATGCGCAGCCTGACGGGGCGGCTGCCCTGGGGCGTGTATCCGATACATTTGTCCACGCAGGGCAATATCACATCGTTCATGACAACGGGAAAAGGCGACCTGTTTGTTGCAGATCGCTATTGGCTGTGAAAAGGGGTGGCAGCTTGGCTTGGGATGAAAAGACGCTGGCAAAGGATCTGAAGACCGCGCTGCGCGGACTGTATGTCCTCTACGGTGAAGAAGCCTATCTTGTTGCACACTATACGGAGCAGATCGCCAAAAAGGCGGTGAGCGACGATCTCGGCGGCTTTAATCTGCAGCGGTTTGACGGCGAAACGGCGGATGCCGCGCAGATCGAAGAGGCGATCGATGCGCTGCCGTTGATGGCGGAGCGCAAGTGCGTGGTCGTGCGCGATCTGGATATAACGGTGGGGGATCATGCCGAGCGGCTGCTGCCGCTTTTGGAGGATCTGCCGGAAACGACGGTGACGGTGCTGTATTATATGCAGCTGCAGCCGCAGATGAAAAACGCAAAATGGAAGCGGCTTTTGGAAGCGGCGACGAAAAACGGTGCGGCGGTCTGCTTTGCGAAAAAGACGCCCGCTGAGCTTTCCCGTACGCTGTGCAGCGGCGCTGTTCGGCGCGGCTGTACGCTGACACCGCAAAATGCCGCGCTGCTGGTGCAGCAGTGCGGAGAGGATATGCTGCTGCTCACCAACGAGCTCGATAAGCTGGCGGCGCTGGCGGACGGCGGGGAGATCACGGCGGAAATGATCCGCACGGCTGCCACAAAGAATTTGGAAGCGCGGGTGTTTGATCTGTCCAAGGCGCTCTTGCGGCATCGGCGGGATGAGGCGTTCGGTATTCTGGACACGCTGCTGCAGCAGCGGGAGGAACCGGTGGGCATTCTCGCGGTGCTGACGAACAGCTATGTGGATATGTATCGCATGAAGGTGGCACAGGCCGGCGGCAGGTCGGCGGCAGAGGTTGCGGCGGCTTTTCCGGCATACAAGGGAAAAGAATTTCGCCTTCGGTATGCGGCACAGGACGCTGCGACGCTGTCTGTGGAGCAGCTGCGGCGCGCGCTCGCGGTGCTGGCGGATGCGGACACGGCGCTGAAATCCTCCGGCACACAGGCGCGCTTTGTGCTGGAAACCACTTTGACAAAGCTGCTGTAAGGGGGCAAAACGGTGAAACGCGTGCGCGAGGTGATCGTGGTCGAGGGAAAATATGATGCGATACGCCTGAAAAGCACGGTGGATGCCACGGTCGTGCAGACCGACGGTTTTGCGATCTTTCGGGATCGCGAACAGCTTGCTCTTTTGCGCCGTATGGCGCAGACGCGGGGCTTGCTCATTTTGACCGACAGTGATGGGGCGGGATTTGTGATCCGCAATTTTCTCAGCGGCAGTATCCCTGCCGCGCAGATGAAGCATGCCTATGTCCCGGAGCTTTGCGGCAAGGAACGCCGCAAAAAGGTCGGCTCGAAAGAGGGACTGCTCGGCGTGGAAGGCATGGAAAATGCGGTGATCCTGGAAGCGCTGCGCCGTGCCGGCGCGACCTTTGAGGACGAACCGGATGCCGCGCCCGTGACCGGCTGCGGCTTGACGAAAGCGGATCTTTACGCGGCGCGGCTGTCCGGCACACCGGACAGCGCCGCGAGGCGGCAGCTGCTGCAAATGACGCTGCGTCTGCCGCGAAAAATGTCTGCCAACCGCCTGCTGGACGCGCTCAACACCGCCGTCACGCCGGCGGAATACGCTGCGGCATTGCAGGCAGTGAACGCCCGCTTCCCGCAGGACGGTTGACACCGCCCGCGTTTGCGTGTATACTGTCACAGAAGGATGTGCATAGCGAGGTGTAGCTCACCCGGTAGAGCGCTTGGTTTGGGAGTGCCGTGGCGGTATCCGGGACGGGTCAGGGCGAAACGCCGCAAAGCCTTGCAGCACGGTCGTTTGCTGGATTTCCCCCGATTGCAGAAAACGGCACAAAAGCGGCTTTGACCACAGGAATGACCACAGACAGAAAAATCTTTATTTTTACCCCTCGCCGTGGTATCATGGCAGAAAAATGAATATCCGGGTGTAGCTCAACTGGTAGGGCGCGACATTTGGGATGTCGAGGTTGGGTGTTCAAGTCACCTCACTCGGACCAAAATCCCTCTGAAATCAACGATTTCAGAGGGATTTTCTTATTCTTTGTCTATTGTGGCGCAAACATTGAGTTTGTCATTCTTAACATGCCTTTTTGACAAGCGCAGACTTAATATTGTAATTTTTGCCGCATTGTACTATAATAAATGCGGTAATATTGGGAAAGGAGCACGGTATGAAAGAAAACAAGTACCTAAAATGGCTGCTGATTATCCAATCTTTTTTACCTCTCTTTTTCCTTATATTAATTAGATGTTTTTGCTTGCACAGTTTTAAACTGGTTTCTCAGTTTTTTGTAAGGCTATTCCAAAAAGATTTTGGAGTTATCTTAATAGCTTTAAACCACCCCGATTTGTTTTCAGTAATCTTGTTATGTCTAAGCGTTATCATGCTTATTATCGGCATAATGATTTACATTCTATTTAACAAAATTCAAAAATTTGGGTTTTGCGAAGAGCATGAGAATATAGTTGTAGATGCTGATGTGACCGAGAATAGTGTTGCCTTTTTTGTAACATATATCACACCTTTAGTTTTGGACGATATAGGAAAGAAAAGAGGCTTTCTTAGTTTCGCGGCGATTTCTATATTGCTCATATTACTCATGCGAAACACTAATTTATATTATCAAAATCCTTTTCTGACAATTTTAGGATATAAAAGTTTTAGCTTTCACTTTCCGAGCGATGAAAATAGCGTATATGTTGGAATAACAAAAGGAGACTTCGACGCCGCAAAAATCATCAAACGAAAGCGAATCTCAGATAATGTCTATTTAGTATATAACAAGAATTAGGTGGTGAAAACGAATGCTGACGATTCCTGAGACCAACGAATTAACTTTGCGGTCATCTATTATCCAGAAGATTAATCTAATCTTCAATGATGATGAATATACCTTCGAAGCCTTTATCTTGATGAAAGGCGATCATACTCTAAAGAAATTTGTCCTTTATGAGGGAGCACCTCAAAGGAGAAGTGATACATCTGTAAATTTCAAGAAAAAGCTCCAACTGTCTATCGCTGAATCAATTAGGCGTAAATTTGCAGATGAGTCCGCTGAGTATGATCATGCCGACAATATCGCTAATAACCAAAATAAGTTCTATGTTATACCTCAAACAACTGATTATTCGCCTTTTGCTGCAGTCTGTACAACGATTCAAACCTATGATAGCTATCGAGTTACTGACCGCGAAAATGCCGAAGGTATTTTCTTCCGCTATCAACGCGGAGAACAGATAATTTGGGCTTACCAGTATTTTTGGCCTAATGCAATTCCCAACAGGAAGGGATTAGCTTTTCATGTCATCCCTCAAGATGATGTCTTTACAGAATTAAAAAAGCCCATTTTAGCAATTAGTCAAAAGGTTGATTTACTGATTATTGATAACAATATCATCACAAATGACATTAATCTTCTCCAAACGCACTACGATTTCGAACATTATATTCGAGTTTCGGCGCGAAGTGTTGCGTCTGAAATTACAACCCTTAGTTTAGTTTCAAATATGGGCAAAGTAGCTGACTATATTTCACGAAGCAAGCTGACTTATGCAAAAAAGATGTTGCGCATTAAAAATTCCAAAGTGCTTACTAAAAGCAAGGAGGAATTATATATTAAAATTACAACGCTTCCCCGATGGAGCGGATAATTTGACTTGGATGAGGAAACCCATACTATCGTATTGAGAAATTACGGCCAGGTAGAAAACCTCATTGATTTGTTGGACGAGCGGTATACCAGGTCTGATGTAACCGATGAAGAATACGATACCAGTGCCAAAAAGTGGGTTGAACCTGCTTCTCAGTAACCTTGTTTGCTTAGGTCAAAATTATGTCAAATTTGATATAACGTTTTTTGTATTAATCTGAAGATATTGAGTCAAAACTACCATCTCAACAACGTCACACCGGCATGGGGTGGGTTCTTAATGCCCTATGCCGGTGTTTTCTTTACTTTTTGCACTTCTTCCCCCGCCCATCAACTTCGTCCAGAGTCATCAACCGCTTTGAATCCGCAATCTTTGCCTTCAGCTTCTCCTCGCAGGTATGGGCGTAGGCATCGTGGGCGTGTTTCTTGTCGTCGTGCCATTTGGAGGAATAGCGTCCCTCAAAGAGATGGTCGTTGATTTCAGTGACGGAGCTGGTGCCAGACTTGCGCTTCGGCCCACATAGGGCTTGGAGTCGGTCATCCTCGGCTTTGCCGCCATGGCCGGGTCAGTTTCCTGCCCCGGCTGTGAAGCGACCTCCTGCGGCGCTGCTTTGCCGGTGCAATGGTTGATGTTGGCAGCGGCGGTGCGTTGCATGTCATCGGTAACGCGGGTGTAGACTTCCAGCGCGGTGAGGCAATCTTCCTTCACCGGGGACGAGAGCGTCCACATTCTTCTCTCTTATATATACTCCAACAGCACTTCCACCATGGTGGGCAGCAGGATAATTTTGTGGATGGAGTTCTTCGTCTCGAGCACGCTGGTTACATGACAAGAATGTAGTTAAGAGACTGAAAATAGGAGAGCATTACTTCTATCTTAAAGTGCTTTAGTTGGATGGTAGTATCACATTTATCTTAGCTATGGCAGTATAGCAAATCATATTAGGAGGGATATATCATCTATGGGCCCAGGAAAAGCGTTCGAATTATTTGTTAAGCGTATCCTTATTCATATTGGATTTTCCGAAGTAGTATCTGACGGTTTGTATATCTATGATGGGGCTCCCGGTCAAATGATTCAGGGACTGGGTGAGGCCCATAATGCAGATGTATTACTGGAGCCGCCAGTCCAAACTCCCTTCTATTCAAAGACAAGACTTCTTATCGAGTGCAAAGACTATAGGGCAAAGATTAGCCTTAATGTAGTAAGGAGCGCTCTCGGTTTGCGAGAAGATATCAACAATTTCAATATTGTCGATATGGCCGAATTGAAAGCTCGCCGCCGCCAAAATCGCCGAGTACTCCCACCGATTTTTGATCAGTATTCCTATCAAGTCGCAATTGCAGCATTGTCTGGATTTACGACGCAAGCGCAAGAGTTTGCTGCTACATATCGAATTCCCCTGATTGAATTCAATAAGCTTCCGTTTTGGAGCGATTTTTGCCAGGCAATCGGATATGATAATTTTAATTTCAATTCCAGAAGAGTTAATTTTGATATGATTGATACTGAAAATCAGTTACTTGAATTAGCAGATAGAATCGGTCAGCGTATGGCGGTGGCGATTACAAATTCTGGGCAAATGCTATTTTTGTACCATGTAACAGATGGACGCATCAATTTTAACGAATACTATTCGTTACATTGGGTGGATCCCCAAAAGCCTTGGATTTTAAGGTCTGGCCGCGAAGAATATCTATTTCAGTTACCAGAAAGTATACTAAAAGTATGGTTAAATAAATCGACAGATGAGCTTGGAATGAAACGTGAGGCTATTAACTGTAAAGCCAATTTGCTTTCCAACATGGTTGTTTATTATACCGAGGATGGTCAACCAGCAATTAAGATGATATCTATTAATCGTTTCCAGTTGGAAGACGTAATCAATCGTCTAAGGTAATAGCGCAAATTTTATATCGAATTACCCCCGACATGAGTACCAATGGATTGGCCCCATGTCGGGGATGAGTTTACTTTCCGGCCCGCTTGCCTTTCTTCTCCT
>URNF01000079.1 GCA_900549155.1 uncultured Oscillospiraceae bacterium
TCACCGGTTAACCTTTATCCAACCACGCGACTATCGCGTGGTTTTCTTTCTACAAGAAAAACGGCGTCCAAACGGACGCCGTTTTGTTTATTTGTTCAAAAGATAAACGCCGAGGTTGAGATAGCCCGCAAAGGTCACCCACAAAAGATACGGCAGCTGCAAAAGCCCCGCTGTCTTTTTGATACGGGAAAAGGCGAGGATGACGACGATGACCGAAAGCCACAAAAGCACCAGCACGACGAAGGCGGCAAGAAAGCCGCGCGCTGCAAAAAAGATGGGCGACCAGAGGAAATTGAGCAGCAGGCTGATGCCGAAAACGACAAAGGCGGCGGTCTTTTGCTTTTTCGGCGCATCGCTTGCCCACACGAGATACAAAGAGACGCCCATCAGCACATACAAAATGCTCCACACGACCGGGAACACCCAGCCCGGCGGCGAAAGCGGCGGCTGCGTCACCTCGCCGTAGATGTCCATGCTGCCGCCCGTCACCAGTGCCGACAGCCCGCCGACCGCAAGCGGGATGACAAGACTGATGATGAGCTTTTTGATGTCGATCTTCCAAACCATAGAAAACACCCCTTTGCCACAGTGTATGCAGCCAAAGGGGTGTCTATGTATCAGAGAATGGGGGAGATGCAAAGACGGTAGTCGATGTGCCGTTCCGACAGGCGGTATTGCGGCAAAAGCGCAGGGCCGCAGGAGTGCGAGCCGATGCCCGATACCTTGTAGTCGACGCGCACATGGGTCTTGCCGTCCGCAACAAGCTCGTCAATATGCTCCGCCTTGTGCAGTGCGGCGGTGCTGTATTTGGAGACAGCGCACTCAAACGGTGCTGCCGCCGTGAAACGCAGCTTGCCGATCTCGAAAAGTCGGACGCCGCAGTGGTTGCCTTGTTCCTGCGGACGGACATAGGGCACAAAGCTCCTGTCGACGTCGCTTGTATACAGGCCGACCGCCGCATGGCGGGAAAGGTCGCAATAGCTCTCTTCCGGACCGCAGCCGAAATAGGTGAAGCTGCGGTTCTCGGGCGGCATGGAAAATTCCAGCCCGAAGCGCGGCAGCCATGTGGGCGCATTTTCGGCGATGCTGCCGTCAAACACCATGTTCACCTTGCCGTCCGCATGCACGGTCACTTCCAGCGTGTAGCGGCAATAGGGGCGGCGGGACACACCGGCGAGCGCACCCGTGATGCGGATGACACCGTTTGTGCAGGTGCAGTCATAGACCTTGGAAAACGCCTTGTCGAGGTTCTCACCCTGCCAGATATTATAGCTGCCCCAATAGGCTTTCATGTGCGCGTCGTTGTCGGTCGGGGCGCGCCATGCCGTCCACTGCGGACGGTCGGCAAGCTGTTCGACGCCGTCGATTTTCATGCTGACAAACATGCCGTAGTGCTTCGAGAAGGTATACAGGAAATGCTCGCCCGCAAAACGCAGAAATTTGCCGTCTTCTGCGGGGGAGATGAGCGGCGCCACCGCGGGGGCAGGCACCGTTTCCGCTTCAAGCACATGCTGCGTTGCGGCAAGTGTGTGCCCGTTTTTGCGCAGATAGCAGTTGAGATAGGCGCCGAGTGTCGCCTTGAGCGGCGGAATCTGCGGCGTGACGGTCACCCATGTGTGCGGCGCTGCAGACAGGGAAAGCCGCTCGCTTGCGACGACCTTGCCGTCGATCTCGATGCTGTAGGAAAAGTCATAGGCGGAAAGATCGGTGAAATCAAAACGGTTATAGACCGACAAAACGCCGTTTTCAAATGTCGTGCGCATCGGCTGATAGGCGGTCTTGACCTCAAGCGAGCCCGCTTTCAGCGAACGGTCGGCAAACACCATGCCGTCGCAGCAGAAGTTGCCGTCGTTTGTCAGCTCGCTTGCGAAATCGCCGCCGTATTTCTGCACGCCGTCCACCGTGACGACGTGATCCGCCCATTCCCAGACGCACCCGCCGATGAGCGCGTCGTGGCGGTCGAAAAGTTCGTTGTAGTCGCAGACATCGCCGGGGCCGTTGCCCATAGCGTGCGCATATTCGCACAGGAAAAACGGCTTGTCGGCGGTCGCGACAAATTTTTCGATATCGGGGATGCTCCAATACATCTGCGAAATGACATCGACATTGCTGTTGTCGCCCTTGCGGGAGGCGTCCTCACAGTGAATGAGTCTGCCGTCCTTTTCGGCGCGCGCCCGCTTGATCATGGCGACGTGGTTGACGCCGTGACCGCTCTCGTTGCCGGTCGACCACATGATGATGGCGGGATGGTTGCGGTCGCGCAGGATCGCGCGCTCCATGCGCTCCACGAATTCGTGTTTCCACTCCGCGCGCTGGCACACCCAGTCGTCGTTTTCCACGTCATAGTTGTAGGTGACGTTGGGGATGCGGCGCACAAAGCCGTGGGTCTCGATGTCGGTCTCCAGAATGACATAAAACCCCATCTCGTCGCAAAGCTCGAGGAAATACGGCGTCGGGGGATAGTGCGAGGTGCGGATGCAGTTGATGTTCAGCTCCTTCATGAGCCGCAGATCCCGCCGCAGCGCGGCATCGTTCTGACACCAGCCGCGGAATTTGTCGGTGTCGTGGTGGTTGACGCCGTGCAGCTTCACCGCAACGCCGTTTATGAGCAGCGCGTGCGTGTCGGAAATGGCGATGCTGCGAAAACCGGTGCGCACCGAGACGGTCTCGCCGTCCCGCGTCAGCACCGCTGTATACAGTGCGGGTGTTTCCGCAGTCCAAAGGACGGGGTCATTGACGGTGAAGGAGACGCAGTCGCCTTCCTTTTCGCCGAGCTTTTCGCCGTTTGGCGCAAAAAGGGCGACGGCGGCGGGCGCGTCGGTTTTGACCGTCACGGTGCTGCCCTCTGCCGTCACATGCACGTCGCGCAGATGCCCGACGGGACGCTGCAGAAGATAGCAGTCGCGGAAAATGCCGTTATAGCGGAACGCGTCCTGATCTTCAAGATAGCTGCCGCAGCACCATTTGAGCACCGCGACGCGCAGCGTGTTTTCGCCCTCTCTGACAAACGGTGTGATGTCAAACTCCGCCTGCAGGTGACTGCCCTGTGTGAAGCCGACAAAGCTGCCGTTCACCGAGACAAAGGCGCACGAGGACACGCCCTCCAGCACAAAATAGACCTTCCCCCACAGGGCGTCAAGCGCAAAGTCCCGCTCATAGACGCCGACGGGGTTGTCGTCGGGGACAAACGGTGCATCGCAGGGATAGGGGTAGTTGACGTTGGTGTAGTTCGGCTCCTCATACCCCAAAAGCTGCCAGCAGGAGGGGACGGGAACGGTGTCCCACTCTGTGATCTGCTCAGGCACGTCGATGTCGCGGGCAAAATAGTGAAACCGCCAGTCGCCGTTTAACATCGTGCGGGTCGATATCCCCGACGGGATATAATAGGCGCGCTGCGGCAAACGGTTTTTCGCGGTTTTTTCGGGATTTTCATAAATACGCATACCAAACCTCCGAAACGGTATTTTTTCATGCACCCACAGTCTACCACAGTCATTCCTGTAATGCAACGAAAAATTCACAGAAACTTTTGCATTTTTCTAATAGATGTGTTATAATGCTAAGGTGTATGTCAGTCTGTGCGCGGGGGGGCGGTCAAAACATGATCATTTTGGGCATCGACCCCGGCTATGCCATCGTCGGCTGGGGGGTCATCCGCTTTGAGCGCGGACGGTTTCTGCCGCTGGATTTCGGCGCGATTTTGACCGACGCCGACACGCCGTTTTCCAAGCGGCTGCAGGAGATCCACACGCAGCTTTCGACGATTTTAGCACGGCACACGCCGGATGCCGTTTCGGTGGAAAAGCTGTATTTTCAGAACAATCAGAAAACCGCTATCGCGGTCGCCGAGGCGCGCGGTGTCATCCTGCTTGCGCTCCAACAGGCGGGCGTGCCGGTGTTTGAATATACGCCGCTGCAGGTGAAAAGCGCCGTGACCGGCTATGGGCAGGCGCACAAGCCGCAGGTGATGGAAATGACGAAACGGCTTCTGCGTTTGAAGGAAGTGCCGAAGCCCGACGACACCGCCGACGCCCTGGCGATGGCGATCTGCCACGCGCAATACGGCGGCGCGACGGTGAAAAATACGCTGCTTACCATGAAAGGAAACGGAAAATGATCTACAGTGTGCGCGGAAAACTGATTCATGCCGATGTAAAACTGGCGGTCGTGGAATGCGGCGGCGTGGGCATGGCATGCCAGATCACCGTGAATACGGCGAAAAAGCTGCCCTCGGTCGGCAGCGAGGTGATGCTGTACACCGTTTTGAATGTGCGGGAGGACGCGATGGAGCTGTTCGGCTTTGCCGACAGAGAGGAGCTCTCCTGCTTTAAGCTGCTCACCACCGTGAGCGGCGTCGGACCGAAGGTCGGGCTGGCGATTTTGTCCGAGCTGACGCCCGAACGGGTGGCGCTGTCGGTTGCGGCAGGCGACCACAAGGCGCTGACGAAAGCCGCCGGTGTCGGTCCGAAGCTCGCCCAGCGCATCACGCTGGAGCTGCGGGACAAATTTGCCGTCCCGACGGGTGCGGTCGACATGCCCTCTGCGGGCGGGCAGCCGTCGGCGGCGGGCAACGCCGCCGAGGCGGTGCGTGCGCTCACCGTTTTGGGCTTCACCGCGGGCGAAGCCGCCGCAGCCGTCGGCAGGCTTGACGGCAGCGAGCCGGTCGAAAGTCTCGTGCGGCAGGCGCTCAAGGCGCTTGCGAACCGCTGAATACGCTGAGAAAGGAAAGCCGCGATGCAAGAGGAGATGGATTTTGAAAACCGCATGGTGTCGGCGGAATATCTGCCGGAGGACGACGGCGACAACCCGCTGCGCCCCCGCACCCTGCAGGAATACATAGGGCAGGAAAAGGTCAAGGAAAACCTTTCTGTTTATATCGACGCCGCCAAAATGCGGCAGGAGGCGCTTGACCACGTGCTGCTCTACGGCCCGCCCGGACTCGGCAAGACGACGCTTGCGGGCATCATTGCCAACGAGCTCGGCGTCAATCTGCGCATCACCTCCGGTCCTGCGCTGGAGCGTCCGGGGGATCTCGCCGCATTGCTCACCAACATGGAGGAGGGCGATGTGCTGTTCATCGACGAGATCCACCGCATGCCCCGCACTGTGGAGGAAATTCTGTATCCCGCGATGGAGGATTTTTCCATCGACATCATCAACGGCAAGGGACAGGGCGCCATGTCCATCCACCTGCCGCTGCAGCATTTCACCCTGATCGGCGCGACGACGCGTGCGGGACAGCTGTCTGCGCCGCTGCGCGATCGCTTTGGCGTGATCCTGCGGCTCGAATTGTATTCGCCCGAGCAGCTGGCGCAGATCGTCAGCCGCAGCGCGAAGATCCTCGATACCGCCTGCTTGCCGGAGGGCGCTTTGGAGATTGCCTCGCGCAGCCGCGGCACGCCGCGTATCGCCAACCGCATGCTAAAGCGCGTGCGCGATTTTGCGCAGGTGATGAGCGGCGGCGTCATCGACGCCGAGACGGCGGGAAAAGCGCTTGACCGCATGGAGGTGGACGCGCTGGGACTGGACCGCGTCGACCGCAACATGCTCGAAGCGATGATCCGCTATTATAACGGCGGCCCCGTCGGATTGGACACGGTGGCGGCGGTGATCGGCGAGGAAGCGGTCACGATCGAGGATGTCTATGAGCCGTATCTGATGCAGATTGGTTTTTTGAGCCGTACCCCGCGCGGACGGGTCGTGCTGCCCGCCGCTTATGCCCATTTGGGAATACCGTATCCCGGCTTGCCGGAAACGATGCAGCAAATGACATTTGACAATGAGGAGAAATGAGAATGGGAAGATTGTTCGGAACTGACGGCGCGCGCGGCGTTGCCAACACGGAACTCACCAGCGAGCTGGCGATGCAGATCGGCAGAGCTGCCGCCGAGGTGCTCATCACCGCGGACGGCAAGCGTCCGAAGGTGCTCATCGGCAAGGACACCCGCGCCTCCGGCGACATGCTGGAAGCGGCGCTTTCGGCGGGACTGTGCTCGGTGGGCGCGGATGTGTATCTGCTCGGTGTCGTGCCGACACCCGCCGTGGCGTTTTTGGCAAAGGCATATGCCGCCGATGCGGCGGTGATGATCTCCGCCTCGCACAATCCCTGTGAATATAACGGCATCAAAATCTTCAACGGCGAGGGCTATAAGCTGTCCGACGCGCTGGAGGAGCAGATCGAGGCGATCGTCCTCGATCACGCCGTACAGCTGCCGACCCCGGTCGGCGGCGCGGTCGGAAGAGTCAAGGTCTGCGAAAAGGCAGTGGATGACTATATCCGCCATCTGCTGTCCACCGTGTCGGTGGATCTGAACGGACTGCACATTGCCGTCGATTGCGCCAACGGCTCGGCATCGGCAACGGCGAAGAAGCTGTTTTCGGCGTTGGGTGTGCGCTGTGAGATGCTATCCTGCACGCCCGACGGCGTGAACATCAACGATAACTGCGGCTCGACGCACATGGAGCAGCTCATCGCCTATGTGAAAAAGCACAAGCTGGACGGCGGCGTTGCCTTTGACGGCGACGCGGACCGCTGCCTTGCCGTGGACGAAAACGGCAACATCCTCGACGGCGATCAGATGATCGCGGCGGTGGCATATGACCTAAAAGAGCGCGGCGAGCTGCGCGGCAACACGGCGGTCGTGACCGTGATGTCCAATCTCGGCTTCTTCCGCTATTGCGAGAGTGTCGGCATCGACGTCGCGTCCACCAAGGTGGGCGACCGCTATGTGCTGGAGGAAATGCTTAAAAATGACTTTGTCATCGGCGGCGAGCAGTCGGGGCACATCATCATGCGGCAATATGCCACGACCGGTGACGGTCAGCTGTCCGCACTGCATCTGCTTTCCATGGCGCGGCGGCTCGGCTGGAAGCTGTCCCGTGTCGGTGCGCTGATGCAGCGCTATCCGCAGGTGCTTGCCAATGTGCGGGCGGATGCGGACGCAAAGGCGAAATATGCCGCCGATGCCGGCATCGCCAAGCTCATTGAGGACACCAACAAAGCTCTTGACCGCGACGGCAGAGTGCTGGTGCGCCCGTCGGGAACGGAGCCGCTCATCCGCGTGATGGTGGAGGGCAAGGATTTCGACGTTATCAATAAAGCGGCAGTGGATATCTGCGACGCGATAAAACAGCTGATCGGCGGTTGAACACATGAGAGTTGCAGAAAACTGGAAAGACTATGAACTGATCGACGCGACCGACGGCGAGCGGCTGGAGCGCTTCGGCGACGTGCTGCTCATCCGTCCCGACCCGCAGATCATCTGGCACACGCCGCGAAAGGACCCGCGCTGGGAAAGCGCCAACGCGCGCTATTTGCGCTCCAAGACCGGTGGCGGGCATTGGGAAATGCGCCGCAAAACGCCGGAATGCTGGCAAATTGGCTACGGCGACCTGCGTTTCAACCTGAAGCCGATGGGCTTCAAGCACACAGGTATTTTCCCCGAGCAGGCAGTGAACTGGGATTTGATGGCGGGGATGATCCGCAAGGCGGATCGCCCCATCCGCGTTTTGAACCTTTTCGGCTACACGGGCGCTGCCACGCTTGCCTGTGTGGCGGCGGGAGCGCATGTCACCCATGTGGATGCGGCAAAAGGCATGGTGAACTGGGGCAGAGAAAACGCCGTTTTGTCGGGACTTGCCGAAAAGCCGATGCGGTGGCTTGTGGACGATTGCGGCAAATTCGTGCAGCGGGAGCTGCGGCGCGGCAACACCTATGATGCCATCGTGATGGACCCGCCGTCCTACGGCAGAGGGCCGGGCGGCGAGGTGTGGAAGCTCGAGGACCAGATCTATGATCTGGTCGCGCAGTGTGTGCGCCTTTTGTCCGATCACCCGCTCTTTTTCCTCATCAATTCCTACACCACGGGGCTGTCCCCCGCGGTCATGCAATATATTTTGGCAACACTGATGCAGGGGCGCGGCGGCAGCACTGCCGCCGACGAGATCGGTCTGCCGGTGACGGCAAACGGACTGGTGGTGCCCTGCGGCGCCACGGCAATGTGGCTCTCGGCAATGTAATTTTTTTCGGAGGCTGTATGGAGATCATCAAGGCAAATGCGGTAAAGTTTGAATATGCATATCCCGATGAAGCGCCCAAGGTCGTGCTGCACGGCGTGGATCTCGGGATCGAAAAGGGCAGCTTTGTCGCGGTTTTGGGACACAACGGCTCCGGAAAATCCACGCTTGCCAAGCATTTTAACGCGATTTTGCTGCCCACCGGCGGTACGGTGCTGGTGGACGGCATGGACACCGCCGACGAGGAACACGTCTATGACGTGCGCCGCACGGTCGGCATGGTGCTGCAAAACCCCGACAATCAGATGGTGTCTTCCATCGTGGAAGAGGATGTGGCGTTCGGACCGGAAAATCTCGGTGTCCCGCCCGAGGAGATCAGGGAGCGCGTCGCGGACGCGCTGCGTGCGGTGGATATGTATGCCTATCGCGACAGCGCACCGCATAAGCTGTCCGGCGGACAGAAGCAGCGCATCGCGATTGCGGGCGTTTTGGCGATGCAGCCGGAGGTGCTGGTGCTCGACGAGCCGACCGCGATGCTCGATCCCGTCGGACGGCGGGAGGTGCTCGAAACGGTGCATCGGCTCAACCGCGAGCGCGGCATGACCGTCATTCTTATCACACATTATATGGAAGAAGCGGTGCGCGCCGACCGCGTCGTTGTCATTGACGACGGCAGGGTGAAAATGGACGGCACACCGCGGGAGATTTTCTCCGAGGTGGAGACGCTGCGCTCCCTGCAGCTGGATGTGCCGCAGCCGACGGCGCTTGCTTTTGCGCTGCGCAAGGCGGGCTATCCGCTGCCGAAGGACATCCTGACCGAGGAAGAATGTGCCGATGCCGTTGCGGCGTTGCTGCAAAAGGGGGTGTCGGCGTGACGGTTCTGGAAACGAAAGACCTCTTTTATACCTACGGTGCGGGCATGCCGTTTGCGCACGCAGCGCTGAAGGGGGTGTCGGTTGCCTTTGAAGCGGGCAGCCTCACCGCCGTCATCGGGCACACCGGCTCGGGCAAATCGACGCTGGCGCAGCACCTAAACGGACTTTTGAAGCCCGAAAGCGGAGAAATTCTGCTTGACGGCAAAAATATATGGGACGACCCGAAGAAGATCCGCGATGTGCGGTTCAAGGTGGGGATGGTGTTCCAATATCCCGAATATCAGCTTTTTGAGGACACTGTGGAAAAGGACATCGCCTTCGGCCCGCGCAACATGGGGCTTTCCGAAGAGGAGATCGCGGTGCGCGTGAAGGAAGCGGCTGCGGCGGTCGGACTGGCGGATGCCCTTTTGCAGAAATCCCCCTTTGACCTTTCGGGCGGCGAAAAGCGCCGCGCGGCGATCGCGGGGGTTTTGGCGATGCGGCCGCAGGTGCTGGTGCTCGATGAACCGACGGCGGGGCTCGATCCCGTCGGACGGGAGCAGATGCTCACCCAGATCGAGCAATACCGCAAGACTCACGACGCGACCGTTCTGCTCATTTCCCACAGCATGGAGGATGTGGCGCGGCTTGCCGACCGTGTGCTGGTTCTGAAGGACGGCGAGGTCGCGATGTATGACACCGCTCCTGCCGTGTTTGCCCGCGCCGACGAGTTGGAGGCGATGGGGCTGACGGTGCCGTCGGTCGCCCGCGTGTTTGCCGCTTTGCGGCGG
>URNF01000080.1 GCA_900549155.1 uncultured Oscillospiraceae bacterium
GACGGCCATCCCGCCGCTGCCTACCGCTATACCGAGTCCCGCATGAGCAAAATGGCGCTCGATATGCTCGCGGACATCGACCGCGAGACGGTCGATTTCACCGGCAACTATGACGACCGTCTGCAGGAACCGGTCGTGCTCCCGTCCCGTTTCCCGAACCTCATCGTGAACGGCTCGATGGGCATTGCCGTCGGCATGGCGACCAACATCCCGCCGCACAATCTGTGTGAGGTGGTGGATGCGATCTGCCTGCTCATCGACAACCCCGACGCGGAGCTTGCCGATATCATGGAGCACATCAAGGGCCCCGACTTCCCGACCGGCGGCGTTATCATGGGGCGCTCCGGCATCCGCGCCGCCTATGCGACCGGCAGGGGCAGGATCGTGGTGCGCTGCCGCGCCGAAATTGAGGAAAACGGCAACCACAACCGCATTGTGATCACGGAAATCCCCTATAACGTCAACAAGTTAAAGCTCGTCAAATCCATCATCGACCTTGTGGACGACAAGCGCGTCGAGGGCATCCGCGACGTGGTCGATCACTCCAGCCGCGAGGGTCTGCGCATCGTCATCGACCTCAAAAAGGACGCGGTGCCGCAGGTCGTGCTGAACCAATTGTATGCTTTCACCGAAATGCAGACGACGTTCGGCGCTATTCTTCTGTGCCTTGTGAACGGCGTGCCGCGCGTGCTGACGCTGAAGCAAATTCTGCAGGAATACATCAAGTTCCAGGAAGAGGTCATCACCCGCCGCTGCATTTTCGATCTGAAAAAGGCAAAGGAAAAGGCACACATTTGGGAAGCGCTGCACACGGCGGTGGACTTCATCGACGAAGTGGTGAACATCATCCGCCGCGCCGCCGACACGCCCGAAGCGAAAACAAAGCTCATGGAGCGCTTTGACTTCGACGACGTGCAGGCGCAGGCGATCGTGCAGATGCGTCTCGGCCAACTGTCCGGCCTTGAGCGGCAGAAGATCGAGGACGAGCTCGCCGCGCTGCGTGCGCGCATTGCGGAGCTTGAGGGTATTCTCGCCGACGAGCACAAGGTGCTCGAGATCGTCAAGGTCGAATGTCTCAAGATGCGGGATAAATACGGCGATGAGCGCCGCACCGACATTTCCGCCGTTTCCGGCGAGGTCGACATCGAGGATCTCATCCCCGAGGAGGCGTCCGTTCTGACGATGACCGCGCTCGGCTATATTAAGCGGCAGGCGGCGGACACCTATAAGGCGCAGCGCCGCGGCGGCAAGGGCATCATCGGCATGACGACCAGAGACGAGGACTACACCGAGACGATGTTTGCCTGCTCGTCGCACGACTATGTGATGTTCTTCACGTCGTTCGGCAAGGTGTATCGCCTGAAGTGCTATGAAATTCCTGAGGGTGCGCGCACGGCGAAGGGCATGAACATTGTCAATCTCCTGCCCATCGAAAAGGAAGAAAAGGTCACGGCGATGATCCGGGTTTCCGATTATGAGGGCGAGCAGTATCTCTGCATGGTGACGGCGCACGGTGTGATCAAGCGCACCCGCCTTTCCGCCTATGCCAATGTGCGCAAGAACGGACTTATCGCCGTCGATCTTGACGAGGGCGACCGTCTTGTGAGCGTGCACATCACCGACGGCAGCAGCACGCTGCTTGTCGCGACGAAAAACGGCTTTGCCATTCGCTTTGACGAAAACGACGCGCGCGTGGTCGGCAGACTTGCCCGCGGCGTGCGTGCCATCTCCCTCACCGAGGGCGACACCGTCATCGGCATGGATCTGTGCGACAGCGAGCACATGCTGCTCACCGTCACCGAGACGGGCTTCGGCAGACTGAGCGCCATCGACGAATACCGTCTGCAATCCCGCGGCGGCAAGGGTATCATCAACTATCACACCGAGACCTACGGCAAGGTCGCGGGCGTGCGCATGGTGACGGGCGACGAGGATCTTATCCTCATTGCCGACAACGGCGTGATGATCCGCATGCGCGTGAACGAGATCCGTCAGTGCAGCCGCACCTCGAAGGGTGTTTTGGTGATGCGCTTTGCGGATGATAACACCCGCATTGTGTCGATGGTCTGTGTCCCGCACGAAGAACCGGAAACTCCGGACGCACCGGACGCACCGGACGCGGCGGACGCGGCGGACGCGGCGGAAGTGTCGGGTGCCTCGGATGCCCCGGACGTCCCGGACGTCCCGGACGCACCGACAGCTGACGAAACCGCAGAATAAGAGAAACGGCATACCGCTTTTGGCGGTATGCCGTTTACAAATAGTTATGATGAGCAAGAATATTACTTAAAGTATTCGGAAAAGTACCCCTTGAACGTGTCCATGGAGACGCTGTGGGACACGGGATAGCGCGGCAGCGCCAGCGGATCGCTTTTGCGCGTCAGCTTTCCCTTATAGGCACGAAAGGCGAGCGTGATGCCCTGTTCTTTCAGGAGCGCTTCGACCTTGTCGCTGTAGTTGCCGTAGGGGTAGGAGAAAAGATAGTCAACGCCCGAGGGAAATGCGCGGATGGCGGCGAGGCTTTTTTTGATGTCGGCAGCAGCGGTTGCGCTGTCGGCGGTGACAAGCGCCGAGCGTTTGCCCGTCAGGTGGTGCAGATCGTCGGTGTGGGACGCATAGTAAAACACATCGCCTGCCGACAGCATGGTTTTGCGGTCGAGCATGTTGATCTGATTGGCGTGAAAGCTCGCCGTCTGCTCCGCAATGCCGCCCGTCACCGAAAAAATGACGGCGGTGTAGCCGTGTGCCTTGAGCAGCGGATAAGCATAGACAAAATTGCTCAGATACCCGTCGTCAAAGGTGATCATGACGGGGCGCGGCGGCAGCGGCGTGCCGTTTTCGAACCAGTCGCGCAGCATGGCGGGGGAGATGGTCTCAAATCCCTCGTCTTTCAGCCAGTCAAGCTGCTTTTCGAACGCATCGACAAAGGTGACGATCTCATTGCCCGCATAGCGCCCCGCTTCGGCGCGCTTTAGCAGGTGGTGATACATCAGAACCGGCACGCCGCGTTCCTCGGCAGCTGCCGCCGTGGCTTTGCGCCCCTCTTCCATGCGGGAGAGCAGCATCGTCACAAGCAGAATTGCCAAAAAAAGCGCCACCGCCGAAAGGCGGATGCTCCGTCTTGCCATCCTCATCACCTCACACTCAGTTGTATGCGGTTTTTGCCGAAAAAATTACAAATGGTTGTGCCGCCTTTACGGTTTTTGCGGCGGCGGACGGCGGCAGAAAAGCGGTGGAAAAGGCGGTAAAAATTGGTTTATGACGGGGTAAAATCCCTGTAAAACCCCATAACGGCGGGGTTTTTCGGATACACCGCGCGGCGGTGAAATTGTGGAAAGTTTTGTGGAAATGGTGAAATGTAACAGTTTAGACATATCCGCTGGGTATAAAAAGCGCGTATAAAGGGCGGTTTTCCACCGCAGTTGTGGAAAACTTGTCGGAATTGTGGAAAACCAGTTGTGGACAAATGTTGAAAAGTTGAAAGACGCAGCAGACGAAAAAGGGCAGGGAAAACAGGATGAAATTTTTGGATGCGGCATATGATGTTGCCGTGATCGGCGCGGGACATGCGGGCATTGAGGCGGCGCTTGCCGCGGCAAGGCTCGGCTGCAAAACGGTGGTGTTCACCATCAATATGGATGCCATCGGCAATATGCCGTGCAATCCGTCCATCGGCGGCACGGCAAAGGGACATCTGGTGCGGGAGCTGGACGCGCTGGGCGGCGAAATGGGAAAGGCGGCGGACGCGACATTTTTGCAGTCGCGGATGCTCAATCGCGGAAAAGGACCCGCGGTGCATTCCCTGCGCGCGCAGATCGACCGCAGAGCGTATGCTGCCTATATGAAGCACGCACTGGAGCTGCAGGAAAACCTTGCCGTCAAGCAGGCGGAAGTGACGGCGCTGGAAAAGACCGCCGACGGCTTTTTGCTGACGACGCGGCTGGAAGCACAGTATACGGCGAAAACGGTCGTGCTGGCGACGGGGACATACCTCAACGGCCGCATCTATGTCGGGGACGTGAGCTATGACGGCGGACCCGACGGCATGTTTGCGGCGACGGCACTTTCGCAGTCGCTTGTCGCGCTCGGCGTGCAGCTGCGGCGGTTCAAGACGGGAACGCCCTGCCGTGTGCTGCGGCAGAGCATCGATTTTACGCATCTGGAGCGGCAGGACGGCGACGAGCCGATCACGCCGTTTTCCTTTGAGACGACGGAAAAGCTGCATAACACGCTGCCGTGTCATGTGACCTGGACATCGCCTGCGACAAAGGAGATCATTCTCAAAAACCTTGATCGCTCCCCGATGTATGCAGGGAAGATTGAGGGGGTCGGCCCGCGCTATTGCCCCAGCATTGAGGACAAGATCGTGCGGTTTGCGGACAAGGAGCGGCATCAGGTGTTCATTGAGCCGTGCGGGGCGCAGACCGAGGAGATGTATCTGCAGGGGCTAAGCTCCTCGCTGCCCGTGGATGTGCAGCTGGCATTCTTGCGCACCATCCCCGGATTGGAGCAGGTGCAGGTCATGCGTCCGGCATATGCGATTGAATATGACTGCATCGATCCGCTGCAGCTGAACATGACACTGGAATTTGAGACCGTGCCCGGGCTTTTCGGCGCGGGACAGTTCAACGGCAGCTCCGGCTATGAGGAAGCGGCGGCGCAGGGGCTGGTTGCGGGCGTGAACGCGGCGCTGGCGGTGCTGCAAAAGCCGCCGCTGCTGCTGGATCGCGCGTCGAGCTATATCGGCACGCTCATTGACGATCTGGTGACAAAGGGGTGCAGCGATCCTTATCGCATGATGACCTCGCGCTCGGAATACCGCCTGGTGCTGCGGCAGGACAATGCCGACGAACGCTTGACAGCGCTCGGCAGAGCGGCGGGGCTGGTGGACGATGCGCGGTATGCGCATTTCTGCGAGCGGCAGGCGCAAAAGAAAGCGGAGATCGCGCGCCTGGAGCAGACGGTCATTGCGCCGAGCGAACAGGTGAACGCGCTGCTTGTTTCACATGAAACATCGCCGCTGACGACGGGCGCCAAGCTCATTGACCTTATGCGCCGCCCGCAGCTCGGCTATGATGCGCTGGCGCCGATCGACACCGACCGTCCCGCGTTGTCCGCCTGCGTGATGGAACAGGTCGAGGTCGAGGTGAAGTATGAGGGGTATATTCGCCGCCAGCTGGCGGACATCAAGGAAATGCGGCGGCTTGAAGAACGGCTGTTGCCGAACGATCTGGACTATACGACCGTGACGGGACTGCGCAAGGAAGCGCAGGAAAAGCTCAATCGCGTGCGCCCGCGCAGCATTGGGCAGGCATCCCGCGTCAGCGGGGTCAGCCCGGCGGACGTGTCGGTGCTCATCGTATATACAAGTCGGCATCATGTTTCACATGAAACAATGGGGGAGAATGCGCATGATTGACAGAGAATTGCTGGCGCGCGCCGCCGCGCCGTTCGGCGTGACGGTGGATGCGGCGCTTTTTGAACGCTTTGACATCTATGCCCGTCTGCTCACGGAGTGGAATGAGAAAATGAATCTCACCGCCATCACCGATCCAACCGACATGGCGGTCAAGCATTTTGCAGACTCGCTGACGGCGGCGCATCTGCTGCCCGATGGCGCTTTTTCGCTCATCGACGTCGGCACGGGCGCGGGCTTTCCCGGCGTGCCTCTTGCGATGGTGCGGGACGACTGCGCGCTGACGTTGCTCGACAGTCTCAACAAGCGGCTTGTGTTTCTCGAAACGCTGTGCGATGCGGTGGGGGTCAAGGCGGTCCGCGTGCACGCGCGCGCCGAGGACGGCGGCAAAAATCCCGCGCTGCGGGAAAAATTCGACGTTGCGACCGCCCGCGCGGTGAGCAATCTGCCTGTGCTCAGTGAATACTGTCTGCCCTTTGTGCGGGTGGGCGGACGCTTTTTGGCGCTCAAGGGCGCCGAGGTGGAGAATGAGCTTGCCGCCGCCAAGCGCGCCATTGCTGCGCTCGGCGGGAAATGCCGCACGGTGGAAGCGTGCACACTGCAGCCGGACAAGGACGGCATCTGCGGCGCACGGCACCTGGTTTTCGTCGACAAAATTAAAGAAACCCCGGCAGCATATCCCCGCCCCTCCGCAAAAATCGCAAAATCCCCGCTGTAAACCGATTTCCCGCCCCACAGTTTCGCCAAATCCCGCGCGGGACATCCTGTATAGTGAAAGCCGAAGGAAACGTTTCCTTCGGCTTTATTGTTGGGAGGGGAAGTTATGAAAAAGGAAAAAAAGCAAGGCTATGAAACGGCGGGCGCGGTGGAGCAGATCCCTGTTGCCGACATTCTGCCCAATCCGCAGCAGCCGCGCAAGAGCTTTGACCGCGAAAAGCTGCTGGAGCTGTCGGAAAGCATTGCAGAAAACGGCATTTTGCAGCCGCTCATTGTCACGATGCGGGACGGACGCCCCGTGCTGCTCGCGGGGGAGCGGCGGCTGCGCGCCGCGAAGATCGCGGGGCTGCGCACCGTGCCGTGTGTGCTGCGGGAAGCAGACGACATGAAGCAGGCGCTGCTGGCGCTCATCGAAAACCTGCAGCGCGAGGACATGAACTGCTTTGAGACGGCGGCGGGGCTGCGCAGTCTCATCGATACATACGGGCTGACACAGGACGAGGCGGCGCTGCGGCTGGGGCTGTCCCAGTCGGCGGTTGCCAACAAGCTGCGGCTTTTGCGGCTGTCGCCGACGGAGCAAAAGACCGTTCTCGAAAACGGTATGGGGGAGCGGCACGCACGCGCGCTGCTGCGTTTGCAAAAGCCTGAGGAGCGGCAGTATGCGCTGTCCGAAATGGCGCGCCGCCATCTGAACGTCGCGCAAAGCGAGGCGCTCGTTGAGCATCTGCTTGCGGGCAAGGGCGCGCGCCATCGCCGCATCATTCCGCTGCCGAAGGATATGCGGGCGTTTTTCAACACGCTGGAGCACGCGGTCGATATCATCAAAAAGGGCGGCGTCGCCGCCGTGTCCACCCGCCGCGAGACTGCCGCCTATATCGAATGTGTCATCCGCGTCCCGAAACCCGCGGTGAAAAGATAACTTTTTGTATAATTAAATAGAAATAATACGAAACGGCATCGCGTTTGCGATGCCGTTTTGCGTATGTCTATTCAAAAAGTTTTTGTGCGGCGGCGACCTCTGCTGCGGTAGGGAGTGCGGCGGGGAGCGTGTTTTTCATGCCGAGGGCGGCATATTTCGAGCCGGCAAGGTTGTGATAGGGCAGCACCTTCACGCCGACGCAGTGGGAAAGAGTTTTCACGAAGGCGGCGATCTTTTCCGCCTGATCGGCGTTGTAGTCCGGCACAAAGGGATAGCGGACCTCAAACGCCTTGCCGCAGGCGTCGATGTAGCGCAGATTTGCAAGGATACGACGGTTGGAGCGCCCTGTGGCGGCGATGTGGATATCCTCGTCGATGGCTTTGAGGTCATAGAGAAACCGATCGGTGTAGGGCATGACCTTGTCAAACGCAGCGCGCAGGACTTCGCCGCAGGTGTCGACGGCGGTGCGCAGCCCCGCCGCCTTGCAGGCTTTCAGGAGTGCGGCGCAAAAGTCCGCCTGCAGCAGACATTCGCCGCCGGAAAGGGTGATGCCGCCGCCCGAATTGTCATAAAACGCGCGATCCTCCAACAAAAGCGGCAAAAGCGCATCGACGGTCATCGTTTTGCCGTACAGCCGAAGCGCCTTTTGCGGGCAAGTGTTTGCGCAGGCACCGCACGCATCGCATCGCGGCGCCCGCGCTTGCCGCCGCCTGCGGCATCAGCGAGGCATATCTCCGCCGCCTGTTTGTGCGCTGTCTCGGCGTGACGCCGACGGTGTATATGCTGCAGCGGCGGCTGCAGCATGCCTATGAGCTGATCGCGTCGCAGGAGTTTTCCGTGACGGCAGCGGCAACGGCGGCGGGCTTTTGCGACATGAGCTATTTCAGCCGCGCGTTCAAAAAACACTTCGGCATCGCCCCCGCCGCCCTGCGCAGAGGAGATAACTGACTGTATAATTTCGGCAGGATATTACAAATCGAAAAGGACATCTGCTATATGTTTGTAGAACTCTATAGATATTCCCTCACGATGTCTTGACGGAAATCACTTACATTTGATATAATATGAGTGAAACAAAAAGGCAAGATGTGAGAATTATATTCCATAAGCGACTGAAAGATCTTAGAAAAGAAAAGGAATGACACGGATCATGTTTGCAACAGTGCTTGTTGCAATACTATGGAGGATGAATAATGGATAAAAAGAGAGTCGGTCAAATCAAAGAACAATTCGACCTTGTGATACATAGCGACCGGGAGGCACATATTGAATTTTGGTATGCGCGTGACCTCATGCCACTTCTCGGCTATGAACGATGGGAGAACTTTGATAAGGCAATCGGGCGCGCTATCGAATCCTGTGAAACCAGTGGAATAGAAGTTTCAGACCATTTTCGTGAGGTCACGAAAATGGTTCGGTTGGGAAGCGGCTCACAGCGGGAGATTAAGGATTATATGCTTACCCGGTATGCCTGCTATTTGATTGCCCAAAACGGTGATCCGAAAAAAGAAGAAATTGCATTTGCACAGAGCTATTTTGCTGTGCAGACACGAAAACAGGAATTGATTGAAGAACGCATTTCTCTGATTGAGCGCACAGAAGCCAGAAGCAGACTGCGGGAATCCGAAAAACGGCTTTCACAGAACATTTATGAGCGCGGTGTGGACGACGCCGGGTTTGGTCGCATTCGCTCGAAGGGTGATCGGGCGCTGTTTGGCGGTCACACGACGCAAGAGATGAAGGAACGCCTGGGGGTAAAAGATAACCGCCCGTTGGCTGATTTTCTGCCGACGCTCTCTATTGCCGCAAAGAACCTGGCAGCAGAAATGACCAACTACAATGTGGAGGAAAAGGATCTTCAAGGAGAATATGCCATTACCGGTGAACACGTGCAAAACAATCGATCTGTTCGAGATATGCTTGGACAGCGCGGCATTCATCCGGAGAATTTGCCTGCTGCAGAGGACATTAAAAAATTGGAGCGGCGCGTAAAATCTCAGGAGAAGAAACTGGCTGCGCAGTCCGGAAAACTCCCCTGTGAAAGCGAAAAAAACAATGGCTGACAAACGAAACAAACTTGGTGCGACAAGGATGATCCATTCGGGCAGAGCCATGCTTGTTGATTGAAAACACAGAGCATACCGATATCGCCGTCAACCCGGATTCAGACAGACAAAACCCCGACACTCCGTTTGGAGCGTCGGGGTTTTGTCATAGATCTCTGAAAAACTCGTCATAGCTGCAGCCGTACAGCTCGCGCAGGGCTATGAGCACGCCGGCGCGGATGTTCAGTTCGCCCGACTCATATTTTTCATAGGTGGTTCTGCCGATGTCGCAGCCTTTGAGCTGCAGGGAGGCGCACAATTTTTCCTGCGATAAATTTTGTTTGTTACGCAGGCGGCGCAGATTATCGCCCATGCACCGATCCCGTCGAATCTTTTGTTCCATAGGAGCTTACTGCAGCACCGTCTGGCTTGCGAGAGTGGCGGACGTGAGGCAGATATAGGT
>URNF01000081.1 GCA_900549155.1 uncultured Oscillospiraceae bacterium
TCCTGTATGAACTTCTTCTTTTTTTCAACTGTTGCACTTAATAGTATAATTCACCGCAATAGGAAAGAGGAAGAACACTTTCGTGTTCTTCCTCTTTTGCTGTTTTCGACTGAAAACGAATTGTTGACAAACCTGTTCGCAGCAAGTATAGTATATCTGTATGAAAGCAGAGAACGGGGGATCGGGGAAATGAACGATACGATTCAGCTGCAGCCGGAACTGTTTTGCATGCTCGATGGGACGCCGATCAAAACACAGGAAGAGTGGGCGCTCCGCCGCACGGAAATTCTTCGCATTCTCTCTGAAGAGGAATACGGCATAACACCGCCGCCCCCTGCAAGTGTCACGGGATGTGTGACGGAAAGAAATGCGAAGTGCTGCTGCGGGCATGCCGTTCTGGAAACCATTGATATTTCGTTTGACACGCCGAAAGGCACATTCCATTTCCCGGTGCGTTTTTTCTGCCCGACAAAGGCGGGCAAATACCCGCTGTTTCTTTTGCTGAATTTCCGTCCGGATGTGTATGACTGTTATCTGCCGTCGGAGGAAGTCATTGATAACGGATTTGCGGTAGCAACAGTGTGCTATAAGGATATTACCGCCGACAACTGCGATTTTGAAAGCGGCATCGCGGCGCATTATCCGCGCGAGGATGAAAACACCGCTTGGGGCAAGATCGGGATGTGGGCGTTTTGTGCCTCGCGCATGGTGGACTATTTTTGGGAAAGACCGGAGATCGACACAGAACAGATCGCGGTCATCGGTCATTCCCGATTGGGGAAGACCGCTTTGTGGTGCGGTGCTCAGGATCCCCGCATCCGCTATGTTATCTCGAACGATTCCGGATGCTCCGGCGCGGCATATGAACGGATCAAGCACGACGGCGCGGAAACGATCAACGACATTTTGAAAAACTACCCGCAATGGTTCTGCAAGAATTATCACAAATATCGGCATGCTCCGGAACAGCGCGTGTTTGACCAGCATTTCCTGCTTTCTCTGATCGCGCCCCGCTATGTTGCGATCGGGAGCGCCGAGGATGATCGTTGGGCAGATCCGTATTCGGAGCAGCTGTCCTGCATCGGTGCATCTCCCGCATGGGCATATTACGGCCTGCAGGGATACGTCGGAGAGACAGCGCCGGCAAAATGCGGCGATGTGTTTTGCGGCGGACAGGTGCAGTACCATCTGCGGGACGGCATCCATTTTCTCGGTCGCGCCGATTGGTTGGTCTATATGGACATGGTGCGGCAAGCCTGCCGAAAAACGGACAAAAAGTAAGAGAAAAAACGCAATTTACCGGCACAGCGGTCTCATGTCGCCTCAGGACGCAGGAGACCGCTTTATTTTTTATAAAAAGTCTTGACAAGTGAACGATCGTTTACTATACTGTAGTAAACGATCGTTTACAGTGAACGGTCGTTTACCGTAAACAGTCGTCTATATTGAGGGGGCAGAGTATGGGGGACACAAGGGAGAAAATCCTGTTGACAGCATTGCATTTGTTTGCACGGGACGGATATGAAGCGGTTTCGGTGAGCGATATTGCGGGGGCGCTTTCCATGACAAAGGGCGCGCTGTATAAGCACTATGCGAGCAAACGCGCGATTTTTGACAGCATTGTGGAACGCATGTATGCAATCGACGCTGCGCGCTCGCGGCAATATGCTGTGCCTGCAGAAACCTTTGAGGCATCGAAAGCGGCTTATGACACCGTATCACCGGACAGCGTCAGAAACTTCACCGTGGCACAGTTTGATTTTTGGACCGGGGATGCCTTTGCTGCCGATTTTCGGAGGATGCTGACGCTGGAGCAATATCGAAGCGAGGAAATGACGGCGCTTTACAGCAGCTGTCTCACCGCAGGACCTGTTGCTTATACAGAGGACATATTCCGTGGCATGATGAAAAACGGTGTTTTGAAGGTCGGCGATCCCGCACTGCTCGCAGTGGAGTTTTTTGCGCCGCTGCCGCTTTTGATGGCAATGACGGACGGCGGCATGAAACGGGATACGTGCAGACAGCTTTTGTGCGATCATATGGAACGCTTTATGCAGCATAACCTGACAGACGGAAAGGAAGAATAAGAATGCACTATGTAAAAAGCGAAAAATATAACACACCTGCATTGCAGGCAAAGATCATGGGACCAAATCCCGTGAAGCTGGAAGAAGAGCTGCTCATGGGGAACAGCATCCCGACAGGGGCAGTCGTCTGTGACCTCGGCAGCGGACAGGGACTGACCAGCGTATTTCTTGCAAAGGAATACGGCTTTACAGTGTATGCGGCGGACCTTTGGAGCGATCCCGACAAAAACCGCCGCTTTTTTGATGAAATGGGGCTGGATGAGCGACAGATCGTCCCCGTTAAAGCGGACGCGACCGCCTTACCGTTTGAAAAAGAGTTCTTTGATGCGGTTATCAGCACCGATTCCTATAATTATTTCGGACGGGACGAACGGTATCTGGACGACAAGCTGCTGCCGTTTGTGAAAAGCGGCGGCTATGTGTATATCGCGATTCCGGGCATGAAAAAGGACTGCCATGATCATTTGCCGCCGGAACTGCTACTCTCCTGGACGCCGGAGCAGATGGACTATATGCATGATGTCAGCTATTGGAAAAGCATCGTCGGAAAGTGCAGGGACGCGGCAGTGCTCACCGTTGAAGAAATGGAAAGCAATGAGGAGGTCTGGGCAGATTGGCTGCGGCAGGAAAACGAATATGCCGTCGGCGACCGCAAGTCGATGGAAGCAGGCGGCGGGAAGTATCTCAATTTCATTAAAATTGTATTGCAAAAGCGGTAACGAAAAATGAGCAGGTTTTCCTGCTCATTTTTGTTACCGTGTCAGTATGCCGCTTGCGAGAAATGCCACTATTCCCAAAATGCACAGTCCCGCGCCGACACCGGCATACAGCGGCAAAAGCGCACATTCCGTGCCGTAGATTTCGATGACGCCGGTGACGCAGCTGCCGCAGGTGAGGGTGGCGACCCCGCAGTGCCACAGCCATCGCGCTGCGGGCGTGGGATAGCGTTTCAGGAAAAAGAACGGCAGTCCGCCGCACAGCGGACACAGGAATAAAAGATACATATACGGAGAATATACCCCGTGACTGTACAGCTCATAGACCGTGCCGAACAGGAGACAGAAAGCGGTTGCGATCACATAGGCAATGCGGGTCTGTCTGCGGCTGCGCGCCGCATTATCCGAAATACACAATGTCGCTCACGCTCCTTTCCTTGATGCTTTTGCCGTTGGTGGTCGGGTTGTTGACGACCGAACCGCAAAAGACCATGGTGGACGAGCCGCCGCCGTCCAGATTATAGGCATTCTTGACGCCGAGCGTTTGCAAAAATTCCGCCAGCTCATAGAGGGAAAGTCCGGCGCTTGCGCTTGTACGCCCGTCGGACACGACGAGCAGCCAGTGACCGTCCTCGGTGACGGCGACAGCGGTGCGCGGGTTGCTTGCCATGGAGCGTCCGACCTCGTCGTTTTCGGAAACGCTCACCGCGCCGTCCTTTATGAGCGCGGGACCGAAGGAGAGCACCTGCCATGCGCCGTTTTGCAGCAGTTCCTCGGCGGTGATATCGCCCTCATTGATGAACGCCACGGAGCCGCCTTTATAGATCACGAGATCCTCTCGGTCATCGCCGGCGGATGTCGCGCGATAGAGGACGCCGTTGCGGATGACATAGCCGCTGTCTCTTGCGCCGTAGTAGTCGCCGTTCACGGCAATGACGGCGTTGTTGGCGGCGGCGATATCAGAGGTCGTTTCCGTGATATTTCTGCCGTAGGTATTGTCCGCGAGTGCGGTTTTGAGCGATGCTGTCGGCGCGGTGATGTCCGCCACATATACCGTCGTGTCCGCCACACGGTAGGTGTTCAGCGACACAGAAAGTGAACCGTCGGTATAGCTGTTGTCGGTTTTTTGAACGGTCGTTGCAGCGGTTTTCGCGGCGGTTTCCTGCGTGGTCGCGGTCTCTGCCGCTTCTGCCTGATACCGACGGGGAATAACAAATGTCAGCAGCAGGACAAAGGCGGTGAACAGGCACAGCACCGCAAAATAAGCAGCGGCGAGCTTGTGTATGATCCCTTGCTTCATAGGCTTCTCCTCACTTTCAAGGAGAGTATATGCCCGCAACCTAAAGGCAACCTAAAAGAAAAGGGCGCGATTTTCATCGCGCCCTTTCAGTTTTTTTATGATTTCATTTTTTGCAGGATCATGCGCGCGCATTTATACACGTCGCCGCCGCCCATGGTGAGCACCATGTCCCCGGGCTTTGCATTTTTTGCAACATAGTCCGCGATTTCGGGGAAGGTGGGGAGATAGACCGCACCGTCTATCTGCGCCGTGATCTGATCGGCGTGCACGCCCCACTCATTTGTCTCCCGCGATCCCATGATATCGCTGACCACCACCTTGTCGGCAAGCGCCAGCGTTTTGGCAAAATCATTGAGATGCCGCGCGGTGCGGGAAAAGGTGAACGGCTGGAAAACCGCCCAAACACGGGCATAGGGCATCTTCTTTGCCGTCGAAATGGTGGCGGCAATCTCGGTGGGATGATGGGCATAGTCGTCCACAAAGGTCACGCCGTTTGCCTCACCGATGAATTCAAACCGCCTGCCTGCTCCGCGGAAATGGGAAAGCCCCGCGGCGATCTCGGCGGGCGTCGCCCCACAAAGCGTGGCGGCGGCAGCGGCAGCAAGCGAATTGTATACGTTGTGCGCTCCCGGTACACCGAGCGTGATGTGGGTGAGGAAGGTGCCGTCGTGATAGAGGTCATAATCGCCGTAGGCACCGTTCACGGTCTTGATGTTTTCGGCACGCCAGCTGCAATCCTTGCTCTCACCGTAGGTGATGCGTTTTTCGGCGGGGATGTCCTTCACCGCCTTCGGGGCGTTTGCGTCGTCGGCGTTATAGATGACCTTGCCGGTAGTCTTGCCTGCAAAGCGGGCAAAGGACGCGATGATGTTTTCGAGCGTGCCGAAATAGTCCAAATGGTCGGCGTCAATGTCCAGAATGATGGAGATGGCAGGGGTCATCGCCTGATAGTGATCCTTGAATTCACACGCCTCGCACACCATTGTGTCACTGCCGCCCGCTCTGCCGTTGGCATTGATGAGCGGCAGCCGTCCGCCGATGAAGATGCTGGGGTCCTTGTCGGCTTCCAGCAGGATCTGCGCGAGCATGCTCGAGGTGGTGGTTTTGCCGTGCGTGCCGGAAACGGCGACGGTGTTTTTGAACTGACGGGTGATAAAGCCGAGCAGCTGTGCGCGCTCCACAAGTGGCAGCTGCTGCTCTCTTGCGGCGACAAGCTCGGGATTGTCCTCGCTGACCGCAGCGGTATACACCACCATGTCCGCACCCTCTATGTTTTCGGCGGCATGTCCCATGTGCACCGGGATGCCGAGTGCGCGGATGCGCTTTAGGTTGTCGGATTCATTGTTGTCCGATCCGGTGAGGGCATAGCCCTTGGCATGAAGAATTTCGGCAAGCGGACACATGCCCGAACCGCCGATGCCGACAAAATGAATGGTATGAATATTTTTTAAGAGATTTTCCTCACACATACAGATGCGTTCCTTTCGCTTTTTCGTGTCTCTATTATATTGCCGTTTTCCGAAAAAGAAAACCCCTTTTTCGGATTTTTTCCTGTTTTCTCATAAAAATGCATGGAGATTTACATTGCAAAGGCATACAAAAAGTGCTATACTAATCTGTGTATGTATTTTGGAAAGGAACTATCTATGGCAGACATCAAGCATATTGAAAAAGAAGAGCTTTGTCGGCAGGAAGCCTATGCGCAAAAGGTGCAGGCATATTATGCCCAGCACAAGCGCGGGCTGTCGCCGCTGGCACATATCCGCACTTTCGGCTGTCAGCAGAACGTCGCGGACTCCGAACGCATCAAGGGCATGCTGGCGGAAATGGGCTTCGGCTTCACGGAAGAACCCGAAAACGCCGATTTCATCCTTTTTAACACCTGTGCTGTGCGGGAACACGCGGTGGATCGCGTGTTCGGCAATGTGGGTGCCTTGAAGCACATCAAAACGCGGCATCCCGATACGCTGATCGCCGTGTGCGGCTGCATGGTGCAGCAGGAGCATGTGGCAAAACGCCTGAAGGAGCACTATCCGTTTGTGGGGCTTGTGTTCGGCACCCATGTGGTGCACACACTGCCGCAGCTGATCTTCGAAGCGCTCGGCAGCAAAAAGCAGCTCACCGTCACGCCGACTGCGGACGGCGTGATCGCCGAGGGCATTCCCGTGCGCCGCGACGGCAGCTTCAAAGCGTTTGTGCCGATCATGTACGGCTGTAACAATTTCTGCACCTATTGCGTTGTGCCGTATGTGCGCGGCAGGGAGCGCAGCCGCGATCCCGAGATCATCCTGGAAGAAATTCGCGAGCTGGTGCGCGACGGCTATAAGGACATCACTCTGCTCGGACAGAATGTCAATTCCTATGGCAAGGGCGAGGCACACGGCGTGGACTTTCCGGCGCTTTTGGAGCGCGCCGATGCCATTGAGGGCGACTTTATTCTGCGGTTCATGACCTCGCATCCAAAGGACGCGACAAAGCGCCTTTTCGACACGATCGCGGCATCGAAAAAGATCTCGCATCATTTTCATCTGCCGTTCCAGTCGGGCAGCGACCGTATTCTGAAGCAGATGAACCGCCACTATGACCGCGCGCAATACCTTTCGCTCATTGACTATGCGCGCAAGGTCATTCCGGACATTTCGTTCACAAGCGATGTCATTGTCGGATTTCCCGGGGAAACCCGCGAGGACTTTGAGGAGACTCTTTCTCTTGTAAAGGAAGTCGGCTTTACATCTCTCTTTACCTTTATCTATTCGCCGCGCGTCGGCACACCGGCGGCGTCCATGCCCGATCCGATCTCCAAAAAGGAGAAAACGGCGTGGTTTCAGGAGTTGACTGCGCTGCAGGAGGAACAGTCGGCGGCAAGGCTTGCCGGCATGGTCGGCACGGTGCACCGCACGCTCATCGAAAGCGCCGGAGACGGCTATCTCGAAGCGCGTCTGCCGGAAAACAGCGTCGTGCGCGTTGCGGGCGATGCGGCGCTTGTGGGACATTTTGCCGAGGTGGAGATCAATGCGGCACGCAGCTATATTTTGCAGGGCAAGATTTTGACAGTGGAAAATGCTTAAAGGAGATTGCAATATGGAAAAGATTTTGGAAATGGCAAAAGATCTCGGCTACACGCTGCAGGAGGATGCGCGATTTCTCAAGACCAAGGCGGCGCAGGAAGCGGCGGACGCCGATGAGGCGCTGCAGCAGATGATCGGGGAATTCAACCTCAAGCGCATGGCGATCAACACCGAGACCGCCAAGGAGGACGACGAAAAAGACACGGAAAAATTGGCGACGCTCAACCGCGAGCTGCGCGAGGTGTATGCGCAGATCATGGCAAATGAGCACATGCAGGCATATAACGATGCCAAAACCGAGCTTGACAAGCTCACGCGCGGCATGATGGCGATTCTCAACATGGCGGCGCAGGGGCTGGATCCCGACACCTATGAGGAGAGCGAGGGCTGCTCGGGGAATTGCGGTTCCTGCAGCGGCTGTCACTGAGGTTAAAAACGGGAGGAGAGATCGGCATGGCAGATTTTACGCCGATGATGCAGCAGTATCTGGAGATCAAGAAACAGCACGAGAATTGTATTCTCTTTTTCCGCTTGGGCGATTTCTATGAAATGTTCTTTGAGGACGCGAAAATTGCGTCCCGCGAGCTGGAATTGACGCTGACGGGCAAGGACTGCGGCATGGAAGAACGCGCACCGATGTGCGGCGTGCCGTTCCACAGCTGCGAGTCCTATATTGCCCGCTTGGTGCAGCGCGGCTATAAGGTGGCGATCTGCGAGCAAACGGAAGACCCCGCGACCGCAAAGGGGCTTGTGAAGCGCGATGTTGTGCGCATCATCACGCCCGGAACGGTCATCGAGGGTAGCATGCTGGATGAAGCCCGCAATAACTATCTGGCGACAGTGTTTGTGGATGCCGGACAAAAGCAGGCGGGACTGAGCTTTTGCGATTGCTCGACGGGTGTGGTGCATGTCACCTGCCTTTCCGGCGACGATCTGCAGCTGCGCATCTGCAACGAGCTGGGACGGTTTTATCCCAGCGAAATTCTGTTCAACACCGCCGCTGCCGTGGATGAGGCGCTGCAATCGTTTGTCACCGACCGTTTGAAAATGACGGCGGATGTTCGCGAGGATGCCGAGTTTGATGTGGAGCAGTGCACCCAGCGCGTGCTGCGCCACTTTGAAAAAAAGACCCTGGCAACGCTGGAGCTGGAGGACAAGCTGCCTGCCGTCTGTGCGCTGGGGTGCACGCTGGAATATCTGAAATCCACCCAAATGATCGGGCTGGAACGCCTTATCAATCTTGATGTCTATTCGGACATTCAGTATATGCGACTGGATCTTACCGCGCGGCGCAATTTGGAACTTCTCGAAACCATGCGCTCCAAGGAAAAGCGCGGTTCGCTCCTCGGCGTTCTTGACCGCACCTGCACCGCGATGGGCAAGCGTCTGATGCGCAGCTGGATCGAACAGCCGCTCATTCAGCCTGCCCCCATCATCGGCAGATTGAACGCTGTCGAGGAACTGATGAAGGAAACCGTGCTGCGGGACGAAATGCGGGAAGCGCTGCGGGACGTGTATGATCTCGAACGCATCCTGACCCGCATTATCTACGGCAACGCCAACGCGCGCGAGCTGCGCTCTCTGTGCATGACTATCGAACGGATCGCGCCGGTGAAGCAGCTGCTGGCAGGGGCGAGCTGTGCACTGCTGCAAACGCTGTATCAGCAGATCGACGATCTTGCCGACATTGAAAAGCTGTTATCCACCGCCATCCGCGACGACGCGCCGTTCACCGTGCGCGAGGGCGGCATGATCGCCGAGGGCTATAACGCCGCGCTGGATGAGCTGCGGCTGGACATGAAGGACAGCGGCGCGGTCATCCTGCGGGTGGAAGCGCAGGAGCGCGAGCGCTCCGGCATCAAAAACCTGCGGGTGGGCTATAACCGTGTTTTCGGCTATTATATCGAGGTCCCCCGCTCCTATACGGGCGAAGTGCCGCAGGAATATGTGCGGCGGCAGACGCTGGCAAACGCCGAGCGCTACATAACACAGGAGCTGAAAGAGCTGGAAACGCGGATGCTGACCGCGCGGGAACGCTCTGTTGCGCTGGAATATGAGCTGTTCACGGAGATTCGCAAAACGGTCGCAAAGGAAATGCTGCGCATTCAGCGCACGGCGGCGGCAATCGCACAGCTGGACGTGCTGGCGTCCTTTGCCGAGGTGTCGGTCGTGCAGCAATACTGCCGCCCCGACATCAACACAAAGGGCGATCTGCACATCGTCGGCGGCAGACACCCTGTCGTCGAATCGCTGTCGGATGCGCCGTTTGTGCCCAACGATACGACGCTTGACAACCGCGACGACCGCATTGCGCTCATCACCGGGCCGAACA
>URNF01000082.1 GCA_900549155.1 uncultured Oscillospiraceae bacterium
CCACACTCTACTCCAAACATCAACAGTTTTCGGCAGAAAAATACTGCGATTTCAGCATTTATCAACTTTTTGTTGCAAGTTTTAATTTCCTCCTTGCTTTTTCGTAATTCCCTTATCTTTGTCTACTGCGGTGCAAATTTTGACTGCAATTATTTTTATAAATACAGATGCTTGAGTTGACGCATAAACAAAAATCGCTCCCAAGAATTGATCTTGGGAGCAATTTTTCACACAGTGTTTATTCATCAATCTTATTCATTCCGGCGGCGTTCTTCTTCGGCTTCCTCCTCTTCACGGCGATACTCACTGTCGTCCCAGTTATACACATATTCGCCTTGGTCGATGCTGAAACCGTCTCTTTCGATATTTTCATATTCGCCGGAATCATAGTTGAAACAATACTTCGACATACGAGCCTCCCATTTACAGCTTGATGATCTCGTAATCCGTGCGTGTGCCCTTTATGCGATCTGCGCGAAACAGCTGGCTGTTTGTTTTCCAATGCGGGAATTTATCCGCTTTTTCTGCGTTGGTATCACGATGGCAAATGACGATATTTCCTGCAACATCACTGCCGCCGAGCGACAGCGGACGGATGTGGTCAAGTGTCGGATGATAGGCGCTGTGCGGATCTCCACAGGCGGACTTCCGCATTTCGCGACCGGCATAGTCGAAAACGGTTTCACGGTTCCCGAAAACCTTGTTCCATACTTTGACCGTTTTGTACTTTGACATTTTGATGCCCTCCTTTATAAGTGATATACACATTATCGCACATAAAAGAGGATCGCACTATGAACCGTCGGTTCAAAAAACAGCATCCCTGTGGGCCCGTTCACCCGTAGGGACGCTGTTTTTTTCAAAGACTCTCGGCAATTTTTTGAAACAGCAAAAGTCTTTTGGCCGACGGCGTTCTTTGGCCGGAGCAATAATAGGCGACCGAGCGGGGCGTAACACCTAAACGCGTCGCCCACTCTTCCTGCGAAAGACCCGATTTGTCCACTATGCTCCGAAAATAGTCTGCCATCTCATAATCGATTTTTCGATTACTCATATTCGCAAACCTCCTTTGCATAGACAACGCAGTGCTCCGAAGGTTTTTTAAATATGTAATATCAGTATATCCTATTTCCTAAAAAAATCAATAGGGAAAAATCAATTTGCAGGAATATCGCTTTTCGATAATTCTGTAAAGTGGTGTATAATCTACTCGCGGCGTATACGGCGGATCGTTAAGCAGTTTATACTTGATTATACTGCCGAATGCACTGTCGAGTGAGGAAAAGCCCAGATATTCGTTGATCCTGTCCATAAAAAGCGCATTACAATACTGTATTTCATCGGAAGCTAGTTTCTTTATATCATAAATGTATTGATCGTTTTCCGAATAAACGCCGCTGTTTTGTTCACCTTTCGTTGCTTCATAATAATTGTGGTTTGGCTCAAAAAGACTTTCGTTGGGGATCACCGTCAGCTCCGTCAAAGGCACACACGACACCCCGGATTTCATTCCTGCATATCTGAATTTATAGAACGGATTGATGAGCACGATCATTCTCTTAGCCGAAATCGGAAACATCATGAAGTTTTCACTGAAATGTGTGAGCGACTTTTTTAAACTTGCAATTACATCTTTTTCTTCATCGTTTGTCGTGCGGTTTAATATGTCTGTCAGCCACGAGAGCTTTTTATCATTATGTCTTGTGATGCCGTCCCAGCCTTTTTCGTTTTCCGATGTCATACCGATATCGGTAATGACAAATTCATCCCCGCTTTCCGGCGCATCCCAGAAGGCAATATATCCGCTGTTAACAATGATTGCCCAACGGTATGCCGGATAGGTTTTATTGGAATTTTGCAGAATAGATGCAGGTGTACCGTCGGAATCCAAAACAGTATTAACGGTCCGCATCCAATATTCATACGGCGTTTCGCCTTCGATACGGCGTTCTTTAAAGTCGGGAGCAAAAGAATTCTTCATTTGCCGTTCTTTTTGCAGCCATTCTTTATTTTGCATAGTCCGCAATTCTGAAACAAGCAGAAATTTTTTGACCTGTAATAGCTGCATACGGTTCAGAGAAACCGTATGGTCGGCTTTTAGCAGTATATTGGCAAGCAGGTTGCCGAATTGCGATTCGACTTTTGTATTCAGTGCTCTTTCAGTGTTGTGGTCATAAAGAGCGTTTTGCGCAAAGGCATGCTCGGGGGCAATATTCTCGCGCAGCTCGCCGGTTTTTATGTTGTAGGTACAAAGCCTATTACTGAATTTCCGCAAAACCAACCGCGGAACATAATGACTGGAAAAACTGCCGTTTGGCATAAACTTCCCTCCAAAACGGTTTCATTGATAATATAATACACCATATTTGGTTGCTGCGCAACCGGCGGCTAATAGTCTGCACAAAATTAACTTAAACAGGCTGTTGTTCAGAGTTATAATAACCGTATAAAAAGCAATCGCCTCTCGAGTAAATGCGAGAGGCGTGTAGTGTGTATTATTCTGCGGAAATCCCTGTTGACCACATAACAGACCACCTGCCGTTTTGGAGCACTCGGAAACAGTGGACTGGGGAGTGGCGAAGAGCGCGGTTTTCCGAGCGGAAAGGGGCGGAAAAAGCTATTTTTAGCGAAAATTGCCCTTATAGGTCCGTTTGGGACCAAGAGGCACGGAGTTCGAGTCTCCGCACTTCGACCATAAAAAGACCGCAAGCAGAGATTTTCTCTGCTTGCGGTCTTTTTTTTGTGTAGTACACATGTTGGTGTCGGGGTGGGGCGGTATGACGGGGCGGTCGGTTTTTTGCTGCATTTCGCGCCGAAAAAATAACATTTCGCGAAGAGGGCGGTTCTTTCTTCTTACTTTAGTATATAATGAGCATACTGCCGCGATGCTGTGTATGCAGCGGCGGGGGCTTTAGGGAAGTGAAATTTGGTTTTTGCTGTCATCGGACAACGGAACGGAGGACAAAATGAAAAAGCGGTTGTTGAGCATCGTATTATCCCTTGTGATGATACTGGGGCTTATGCCTGCGGGCGTCTTTGCCGCGTCTGCTGCCACCGTGCACACGCACTGTGTCTGCGGCAAGCGCAGCTGCGGCGACGCATCCCACGGTGAAGAGTTGACATGGATTGGGATCTCCTCTTTGAGCGAAATCGAAACATCCGGCAACTATTATCTGACGAAGAGCATCGAGATTAATGAAAGGTGGTGGGTGCCATCTAAAGACATCACGCTCTGCCTGAACGGCTATTCCATCAGATGCCGGAACAGCAGGGAGGGGGACACCCGATACTCAGCCATTCTGAATTGCGGGAACCTCACCATAACCGATTGCGATGTCTCGGGCAGCATTACATATTATAATCCCAATCATCCGGGCGTTATCATTTATAACCTCGCCAGCATTAACTTTTGGAACGGTTCCATCTCCGGCAACGACACCGGTCTCGGCGTGTTCAACGGCGGAACCTTCAATATGTACGGCGGCAGAATCCGGAACAACACGGAACCCGATGCGTACAGAGGCGGCGGCGTACTCAACGGCAAAGGCGTAACAGACGATACCACCACCTTCAATATGTACGGCGGCGAAATCACCGGCAATACCGCTACCGGCAAAAACAGCGGCGGCGGTGTGTATAACCGGTCGTCGGCAACCTTCAACATATACGGCGGCAGCATCACGGACAACACCGCCACCGGCGACAGCAGCGTCGGCGGTGTGTACAACTTCGGGACATTGAATCTTTCCGGCGCACCGACTGTCACCGACAACAGTGTCGGGAATGTCTATCTGCACAGAAATACTGCCGTCACCGTCGTGGGCGACGGCTTGGATGCTGCCGCGAGCGTCGGCATCACGGCCGCGCTCGGCAAAACCGTCGTGAACGGCACGACGAACACCACCGGTCTTTTCTGCGACAATGCGAGCTATGACCTGGTGAGCGACGGCGAGGGCGGCTTGAAGCTCGCTTTCCACGCCGATCACCGTCTCTGCGGCGAGGCCGAGTGCAACGACGCCGACCACGGCAATGTGCGCCAGTGGAAAGGGATTACCGCTTTGACCGAAATTAAGGGTGCGGGCAACTATTATCTCAAGCAGGACATCACGTTGTCCGGCACCTGGGCGTGCACCTATGACGGCGTGAACCTTTGTCTCAACGGCAAGACCATCACCGGGAAAAACGGCAGCGATGCCATCTGCATCAACCGCGGCGGACGCCTTGCCGTCACCGACTGTCAGTCGGGCGGCAAGATCACGCATAATGCCGGCAAAAAAGGTCTTGGCATTTTTGTTGACAGCGGCGGCACCTGCACCCTCTGGAACGGCAACATCACGGGCAACACCGACGATCTGGGCGGCGGCGTGTGCACTGCCGGCGGCAGCAGGTTCACCATGATCGGCGGCAGCATCACGAACAATACCGGCAACGACGGCGGCGGTCTGCACAGCGAGGGCACGACCGAGGTGGTCGGCGGTCTCATCACGGGCAACACTGCCACCTATGGCGGCGGTGGCTTGGATTTCCGCGCGGGCACTTTCACCCTGTCCGGCACGGTGGTCATCAGCGGCAACACCGCCAAATACGGCGGCGGTGTGTATATCAACCGTTACGCCGATGAGGATGCGTTCACCATGACCGGCGGCAGCATCACCGATAACACTGCCGACGAGTTTGGCGGCGGCGTGTATAACTATGACGGCACATTCAACCTGAACGGCGGCAGCATCACCGCTAACCGCGCCAAAGAGGGCGGCGGCGTGTTCCTTCTCAGTTCGGACGGCTCATTCAAGATGACCGGCGGCAGTATCGCCGAAAACACCGCCACTGTCGACGGCGGCGGTGTCTATAACAATAACGCCGCATTCACCATGGAAGGCGGCAGCATCGCCGACAACACCGTTGTCCGCGACAGCAGCGTGGCGGATTCCAGCCACGGCGGCGGTGTGTATAACAACTGTAATACCTTCAAAATGACCGGCGGCAGCATCACCGGTAACGCTGTCGACGGCGGTGCCAACGACACCAGCTATGGCGGCGGCGTGTATAACCGCAGCGAAGGCACATTTGAGATGTCCGGCACGGCAACCGTCAGCGGCAACACTGCCAACTATGGCGGCGGCGTGGTAAACTTCGGCACATTTAAGTTGTCCGACACGGCAACCATCGCGGACAACATCGGCACCCTTGTCCGCATTGCCGACAGAGGCGGCGGAGGTGTCTTCAATGCTGCCACATTCACCATGACCGGCGGCGAGATCAAAAACAACAAAACCAGCGGCTACGGCGGCGGTGTGTGTAACGTTTCCACTACGTTCACCATGGAAGGCGGCAGCATCACGGGCAACAGCACCACTGCCGGTACCAGCGGCGGCGGCGTGTTCAACTATTACAGCACGTTCACCATGTCGGGTGCGAGCGCCATCAACAACAACACTGCCAGCAGCGGCGGCGGTGTGGAAAACGTCCAGGGCACGTTCAACATGAACGGCGGCGAGATCAAAAACAACAAAGCCACCGGCGGTTCGGGCGGCGGCGTGTACAATGTGAGAGCATTTGACAGAGTCGACTCCGTATTCAACATGACCGCCGGGACGATCTCCGGCAACAGTGCGTACGGTTCCGGCGGCGGTGTGTACAGCAACAGTACTGCCAACAGCCCTGCCGCATTCAACATGAGCGGCGGCGAGATCATCGACAACACCGCCAGCAGCGACTACAACGGCGGCGGTGTGTGGAACGGCATGAGCACGTTTACCGTCTCCGGCAATGTGAAGATCAGCGGCAATGTCAAGGACGGAACGATCACGGACGGCGTGCTTGAAGGCGGCACGGCCAACAACGTCTATCTGTACCGTACGGCATACCCCATCACGATCGAGAGCGGCAAGCCGCTGTCCGCCGGTGCGAGCATCGGCATTACCGGCTCGCTCAATCGGCTCGTCGTGAGCGGTACGACGGACACCACCGGCTTTTTCTGCGACAACGATGCGTATAAGCTGGTGAAGACCGACGACAACAACGGTCTGAAGATCGGCCGCGACGCGGACCTTTCCGGTAAGCTGCTCACCAAAGCTGACGGCGAAGAGCTGACAGACGGCAAAAAGACCTATGATAAGGAAGCCGTCGTGTTTGCGGACGTGGCGGTGAAGGTCGGCAGCAGCGCAGTTGAGGGCGCGACCTATACCTATACCTGGCAGAAGAACGAGGGTGGGACATACACCACGCTCACTGAGCTGACCGACGCCACCGGTCCTGTCGACGCGGGCGATTATCAGCTGATCGTGACGGCGACGAAGGACGATACGGTGCTGGCGAGCGCGACCTATCCCTTCACCATTGAAAGGGCAAAGCTGAACGTTGTGCTCAAGGTGAAAAACAAGGTGTATGACGGCAAGACCGAAACCGAGGATTACACATTTGATGTGACCGGCACTGTCGGAAACGATGTGCTTACATTCAGCGTAGGGAATGTCAACTTTGCGGATGCAAATGTCGGCGAGAACAAAACCGTCACCGCAAAATTCGAAGCCAAGGGCGATGCGGTAAAGAACTATACCGTGCCGGAAACGGTGGATGGCACGGCGAGCATCACGCCGCGGTCGCTGACGGTCAACGTCACGGCGCAGAACAAGGCGTATGACGGCAGCACGGCTGCGACCGTGAACGCCGTGCTGGATATGAGCGGTGTGGTCGAAAATGACGAGGTCACGCTGGTTACCGACGGTGTGACGGCAGCATTTGACACAAAAGACTTCGGCACGAATAAGACCGTCACGCTTTCCGGCAGCTATACGCTTTCCGGCGCGGCGGCGAGCAACTATACGATCGTTCTGTCCGCAGATCTGAAGGCAAATATTGACAAAAAAGAGCTGACCGTTGAAAACCTCAGTGTCGCCGACAAGTACTATGACGGCACGGACACGGCGGTTATCAAGGGCACTCCGACGCTGCGCGGCGTGGTGGGGAATGAGGACGTGACGCTCAATAACGGCACACCGCACTTTGCCAATGTGGCAGTGGGCGAGAACATTGCTGTCAGTTTCACCGCGTTCTCGCATTCCGGCGCGGATGCGGGGAACTATACACTGGTTCAGCCCACGGGCATCACGGCGAATATCCGTAGCTATGTTGCCAACAAGAGTGAATACACAGTCAATTCCAACGACTGGCTGAACACCGACTTTGTCGTTACGGCGAAAGGCAACTGGCAGCTTTCCCGCACCAACACAGCAGACGGTGTGTGGAGCAAGACCCTGACAGAGTCGCAGGATCAAAATGACGGCGTGTTGCATTTCTATGTGCGGAACAAGGAAAGCGGCGTCATTTCCGAGATGATCACAGAAACCTATAAGATCGACAAGACTGCGCCCACCGGCGAGATCCGCATCGCGGATCGTGAACCGTGGCAGGACTTTGTGAACAGGATCAGCTTCGGTCTGTTCTTCCGCGACAAGCAGACGGTGACGATCGCGGCAAACGACACGGGCAGCGGCGTCAAGACGATCGCATATCTTGTGAGTGTCGACGATCTCAGCGTCGAACAGCTTGCAGGTATGATCTTCACCACCTATGAAGCTCCTTTCGGCATCGAACCGGATGCAACGGTCGTTGTTTATGCCAGGATCACCGATGCGGCGGGCAATGTTAAATTCCTGCGCACGGATGGCATTGTGCTGGATGCGACCGCTCCGAGCATCAGCGGCGCGGACAACGGCAAGATCTACTGCGGTGCTGTCACGCTGACTATCACGGACGACTGGCTGAAGACCGTGACGCTGAACGAAAAGACCGTCACGCTGACGGACGGCAAGCTGACGCTTGCACCGGCAGAGGGCACGCAGACCGTGGTCGCGATCGACGAGGCGGGCAACAAAACGACCCTCACCGTGACCGTCAACAACGGACACACCTGGGGCAAGTGGAGTTCAAACGGCGACGGGACGCACACCCGCACCTGTGCCGTTGACGAGACGCACACCGAAACGAAGAATTGCAGCGGCGGCACGGCAACCTGTCAGGAAAAGGCTGTTTGCAGCGACTGCCATGCGGCTTACGGCGACGTCGGACCGCATGATTGGGACATGACCGCCTGGGGCTATATCGACTCTGACGAACACGCCCGCACCTGCAAGACCGTCGGTTGCACCGCGCACGATACGCTTATCGCGCACACGCCGGGCGCTGCCGCAACCGAAACGACCGATCAGACCTGTACGGAATGCGGTTATGTTCTCGCGTCCAAGCTCGGGCACATCTGCGCTAATCATCTGACGCCTGTCGAGGCGAAAGCCGCGACCTGCACAGAGGCGGGCAACAAGGCGTATTATGTGTGCAGCTGCGGCAAACTTTATGAGGATGCGGACGCAAAGACCTTGATCACAGATCCCGACAGCGTCGTTCTGAATGCGCTCGGTCACGACTGGGCGCCTGCGACCTGCACGCAGCCCAAGACCTGTAAGCGTGATGACTGCAACGCCACCGACGGCAGCGCACTCGGTCACAGCTATGCCAACGAGTGGAGCAGTGATGCAAACAGTCACTGGCACACCTGCGCCGTCTGCCAAGACAAGGGCGATCTTGCACAGCACACGCCGGATCGCGATGCGGCGACTGAGGAGGATCCCGTTTTGTGCAAGGAATGCGGCTATGAGCTTGCGTCCAAGCTCGGACACATCTGCGCTAACCATCTGACGCCTGTCGAGGCGAAAGCCGCGACTTGCACAGAGGCGGGCAACAAGGCGTATTATGTGTGCAATTGCGGCAAGCTCTATGAGGATGCAAACGCAACCATCGAGATCACAGATCCCGACAGCCTCGTTCTCGAAGCGCTCGGTCACAGCTATTCCGAGGAGTGGAGCTGTGACGCATCCGGTCACTGGCATGCTTGCCAAAACGCCGACTGCGCCGACAGGGCGGACGTCGCGGAGCACATTCCGGGTGAGCCCGCGACCGAAACGACCGATCAGACCTGCACGGAGTGCGGCTATGTTCTCGCGTCCAAGCTCGGTCACATTTGCGCCAACCATCTGACGCCTGTCGAGGCGAAAGCCCCGACCTGCACAGTGGCGGGCAACAAGGCATACTATGTGTGCGACTGCGGCAAGCTCTTTGAGGATGCCGACGCAAGTGTGGAGATCACAAAAGCGTCGACCGTTATCGCTGCCCTCGGCCACGACTATGCATGGAAGATCGACAAGGAAGCGACAGCTGCCGAAAAAGGCTCCAAGCACGAGGAATGCGAGACCTGCCACGACAAAAAGACGGCGGTGGAGATCCCCGCCATCGGCGAAACCGGCTCCAAGACCGGCGACAACAGTATGTTAGGGCTTTGGCTTGCGCTGCTGCTTGCATCCGCTTTCGGCATTGCGGGCACAACGTATTCCAAGAAAAAAAGACGTGTCGGTTAACCGATTTCAGAGCGTAAACGCGGGGTCAGCGGCGGTAGAATAC
>URNF01000083.1 GCA_900549155.1 uncultured Oscillospiraceae bacterium
CTGCCACCAGCCGATATATGCGTCATACCACGCATCGGGCAGGATCGTATAGCCGTATATGCCGTGTGCGGCGCGGGCTTCAATGGCTTCTTTGATCGCGGGAGCAGTTTCAAAATCCATGTCCGCCACCCACATCGGCAGCTCGTTTGCCGCAACGTCCCACTTGAGGGAGTCGGTGTGGCGGCGGTCGGTGATGCGGTCAAAATCGTAGGTCATACGGCACCGTCCGTTTCCTTGCAGATGATCTGCGTTTTGGCAGGGTCGACCTTGTCCGGTTCGATCGTGACCGTGCCGATCGCGTCGGCACGGATGACGCCGCCGCTCGGATTGAGCACGCTGTCGATCTTGCCGACGATGTCGGCATCAACGGTGGAATATTCAAACGCCAGCGTTGTGTTGAGCAGACGGCAATTCTGCATTTTGAGGTTTTTGATATAGCAAAGCCCCTGCAGGCTTTCCACCGTACAGTTCACAAGCGTCAGGTTTTCGGCGTTCCAGCCGAGATATTCCCCGGAAATAAAGGAGTCATACACCGTCACGTTTTTGCTGTTCCAAAAAGCGTCCTTTGAAAGCAGACGGGAATGGCGGATCTCCACATTTTCCGCACCGTCAAAGGAATAGTTGCCATAGAGCGTCAGATCGCGGATGACCATGTTGCGGCTGTTCATGGCGAAATAGTCGCCGCGGGCAACGACCTGCTCCATCTTCACGCCGTCGCAGTGCCACAGCGTTTCGGCGGCGTTGGGGAAGGAGATATTGCAAAGGACAACATCTTTACAGCGGCGAAAGTTCTTCGGTGCTTCAATGGCGGAGTCCTTCACGGTGATGCGATCGGTATACCACACGCCTGCGCGCCCCATCTCAAACCAGGTGCAGTTTTTGACGGTGACATCCTTTGCATACCAAAGCGGATATTTCCACTTGAACATGCTGCCGCAAAGGGCGATGTTGCGGCTCTCTTTGAGGGGCGATTCGCCGTTGTCAAAGGTAGTATCGTAAATTTCCAGATCGTGCGCCTGAAACAGTGCGCGCTCTCCGGTCAAATAGGCTTGTCTTATCTCATTCATGAAAACGGCTCCTTTCATACATACTATGATAATATCCCCTAACAGTATACACCGAAAATCAAAAAATGACAATAGCGACATATGCAACCGTCGATGACAAAAAGGAAAAGCCCGACAACGCTGTCGGGCTTTACACCATTCATGTGGGGAATTTCCGCGTTTGCCAATAGCGGCTCATGCTGAAAGCGGGGTCGTCGGTCTTCTCCTCGCCGAGAAAAGCGGGCAGCAAAAAGGCACGCGCTTTTTCGACGGTGGGGAACTCCACCTCGGCATAATAATACTGTCCGTCCACAAGGCTGCATTCCAGTCGCTCGCCGCTTGGCAGTGCATAGACGCGAAAGACCTTGTGCACCGGTGCGGCGCCGAGCAGCGGCAAAAGCGCTTCATACTTTTCGGCGGGAAGCGGCATTTCCACCTCGGTGCGCACAAGTCCGCCCTCGCCCTTGAAGCACAGGCGATAGCTTTCGCCGTCCGCCGTGACCTTCTTGCGGATGCGCACGACGGGCGCGGTGGAGATATATCCCTGCCACACCTCGGCGCTTTCGAGAAGCGGCAGAGAGTCGGGGAATTTGTCCAAAAGGAATTTGCGCTCGATCTCCAGGTTATCCATGGACGTTTTCACACCCCTCGGTGAACAGCAGCCTGTCGGTGTCATTTTCGTTGTTCTCGACGGTGCAGTTGCTGCTGTTATAGAGATACACGGCGTGATACAGTCCCTCGCGGTCGCGGTCAAACACCGCCTGCGCCAGTTCGGAAAACCGATTGCCGCGCACGGTCACACCGTCGGTGGACGCGACAAAAATGCCGCTGTTGCCGCAGCGCTTGAAGGTGTTGTCGATAAAGCGGATGTCGTGATGCACACCGGTCGGCATGTTCGGCAGCTTGTCATCGTGGCAGGTCTTGACCACCACCGCGCCGACATTGCTCGCCTTGACGATCCAGGAGCACTTCTCAAAAGTGCAGTTGCGGATCTCGACATTGTCGGCGGGACCGACCTCATACCAATAGTTGACGTCGGGGGAAATGATGATGGCGGGCAGCGCCATGCCGTAGATATGGCAGTTGTCGACCAGCACGTTACGCGTCTGCAATAGGAACCCGCGCGCACGCGTGTTGCGCACCGAACAGTTCTCGATGGTAACGGCGGCAAAAAACGCATCGTTGGCGAGAATGTCGCCGACAGCAAAGGTGCCTGTCGACGCGGCGATTTCCGCGTCGCCGTTGTCTGCATACTGCGAAAGTGTCAGCCGTCCCTTGACGTGCAGCGTTTCCTTTTCATACACAAGGATCACATCGCCGTTTTGCGCCCACTTCTGCGGCAGACCTCTGCCTTCATTGCGTGTAAAGCGCATGTGCTTGCCATTCTCGGAGATCTCCGCGATCTCACCGGCAATGCTGTGAATGTTCAATGCATCGTCGCCGAGACCGTCAAAATGGCAGTCTTTCATTTTGAGATAGCCGGAAAGCCCCAGAATGTGGATGCCGTCGGCGTTGCTTGCATAGACGGCGCTGCTGCCCTTGGGGGAGCGGATGTTGAAATCCTCAAAGGTGAAGTTGGAAGAACGGGGAGAAATGTGCGCGCCGAAGCTGTTGCTGCGGGCGATTTCGATGTGCCGCACTACCACATCGTGGCAATCCGCAAACGACAGTGTACCGTTGCCGTAGATCAGATAGCGGTACATGATGCGGTGACCGACATGGACGCGGTCATAGTTCACCCAGTCAGGCAGCTGCACACGGATGATGTGGTCGCCGATGACGGTATAGACAACACCGGTGATCTTAAGACGCTCGACCCCGTTTTCATCGACGACCGTCTCTTTTTCGATCTTGTCATAGGTCTCCAGCGCATAATCGGGTGATCCCTCGTCGTCCACCGTGTCCGAGCCGTACAGATGCTCAAAGCCGGTGACGGGATATTCGGGATCAATGAGCACATCATAGGTGTGCTCCTGCGGGTTTTTGGCAATGACCGTGCCGACGGTGTTGACGGGAGCATCGGTCGTGAAGGTGAAGCCCTCCAGCGTCAGCGTGCGGCAATCGGAGAAAAGAAACGCGTGGTTATAGGTGTTCGGATCGTCACAGGGATCGAAATGGGTGATGAAAACGGCGCCGTCACCGCAGATGTGGACATTTTCCATGCCCTGCACGCGCACGGCGTCCCGCAGATAATACTGCCCCGCGGGGAAGAAAAAGACGGTGTCTTTTTTGTGCGTGTCGAACAGCGCCTGCAGCGCCGCCGAACAGGAGGTGCTCCCGTCGGCAATAACACCGGCATCCGCAACATTAAAGGTCTGCATCATGCGTTCTCCTTCGTGTAGTTCAGCAGTCCGCCGGCAAGCAGCATGGCGCGCTGACGGTCGGAAAATTCACTGCAAAGCGGATAGCTTTCGTTTTTGGTCTTGTTCTCCAAAACGACCGGCGTGCCGTTTTGGATACTGTCGCGGATGTTTTCGAGCACCAGCGTGTCACCGAGGTCGATGCGGTCATAGTCCGCCTCGTTTGCAAAGGTGAGCGGCAGGATGCCCGCATTGATGAGGTTGGCAACATGGATGCGGGCAAAGGACTTGACGATCACCGCGCGGATGCCGAGATACAGCGGCGCCAAAGCGGCATGCTCACGGGAACTGCCCTGACCGTAGTTGCTGCCGCCGACGATGATGCCGCGTCCCGCCGCTTTGCAGCGTGCGGGGAATTCCGGATCGCAGCGGGTGAAGCAGTGCTCGGAAATGGCGGGAATGTTGGATCTGAGCGGCAGGATCTTCGCACCGGCAGGCATGATGTGGTCGGTGGTGATGTTGTCGCCGACCTTCAGCAGCACATCGGCGGAGATCGTTTCCTCCAGCGGATGCGTCTGCGGGAAGGGCTTGATGTTCGGACCGCGCAGAATTTCGACGTTGTTCATTTCGGAAACGGCAGCGGGCGGCACGATCATGTTGTCGTTGATCTCAAAGGTCTCCGGCATTTTGATGACCGGGGCTTTGCCGAGAACGCGGGGATCGGTCAGCACACCGGTCAGCGCGGAAACTGCCGCCGTTTCGGGGCTGACAAGATAGATTTTGGCGTCAGCGGTGCCGGAGCGTCCCTCAAAGTTGCGGTTGAAGGTGCGCAGCGAAACGCCGCCGGAATTGGGCGATTGTCCCATGCCGATGCACGGACCGCAGGCACATTCGAGGATGCGCGCGCCCGCTGCAATCATGTCCGCCAGCGCACCGCAGGATGCCAGCATGGTATAGACCTGCTTGGAGCCGGGGGCGATGGACAGGCTGACACGCGGATCGACCGTTCTGCCTTTCAGAATGGCGGCGACCTTCAGCATGTCCTGCAGCGAGGAATTGGTGCAGGAGCCGATGCAGCACTGATCTACAAGGATCTCGCCGATCTCACTGACCGGTTTCACCGCATCGGGGGAGTGCGGGCAGGCGGCAAGCGGCGTGAGCGCCGACAGATCAATGACGATGTGCTCGTCATAGACAGCGCCCTCGTCTGCCGAAAGCGCGACAAAGTCTTTTTCGCGCCCCTGCGCACGCATAAATTCACGGGTGACCTCGTCCGAGGGGAAAACGGAAGTGGAAGCGCCGAGCTCCGCACCCATGTTGGTGATGGTGGCGCGTTCCGGCACGGAAAGGGACTTGACGCCCTCTCCCGTGTATTCGATGATCTTGCCGACACCGCCCTTGACAGTCAGACGGCGCAGCACTTCAAGGATGACATCTTTCGCTGTCACCCACGGCTGCAGGCTGCCGCGCAGCTCGACCTCAACGATCTTCGGCATGGTGATATAATATGTACCGCCGCCCATGGCGACCGCCACATCCAAGCCGCCCGCGCCGAACGCCAGCATGCCGATGCCGCCGCCCGTCGGGGTGTGGCTGTCCGAGCCGATGAGCGTCTTGCCGGGCTTGCCGAAGCGCTCGAGGTGCACCTGATGGCAGATGCCGTTGCCGGGACGGGAGAAATACAGCCCGTGCTTTTTACACACCGACTGGATATACCGATGATCGTCGGCGTTTTCAAAGCCGGTTTGCAGGGTGTTGTGGTCGATATAGGCAACGGAACGCTCGGTTTTCACGCGCGGAATGCCCATTGTCTCAAATTCCAAATATGCCATCGTGCCGGTGGCGTCCTGCGTCAGCGTCTGATCGATCTTGAGACCGATCTCGCTGCCGACGACCATTTCGCCGCAGACAAGGTGGGAACGGATGAGCTTTTGTGCCAGGGTATCTGCCATATGTAACACTCTCCTTAAACAGTGGGTTTATTGCGGAAAACGAAAAAGCGCTGCAAAATGAGACTTGTCGTGAACAGCACCGCTTCCACGATCAGCTTCGCCAAAAACAGCGGCACGTGCAAAACGATGTTCAACAGCCGCAGCCCGAAATAGTTGAGCACCAAAATGGGCACGGCGACCGCATAGTACTTCAAAACGGATTTGATAAGGTGACTGTCGTTTTTGAACACCAGCTTGCGGTTGATCGCAAAATTGGCAAGCGAGCTGATGATGCGGGCGATCACAACGCTCAAAAGCAGCACCGCCTGCTTGCCAAGCCCCGTGAACGGCAAAAGCCACGCCAGCAAAAGCACCATGACATAGTCGATGCCGAAGGCGGCGAGGGAAGAACCGGCAAATTTCAGAATGGAAGCATAGATGCGGAAGGAGTCGCGGAACGGATGAAAATGCGACGAGGAATTTTCCTCATCCAAATATACCGTTTCAATGAACACCTCGATCATGGGAATGTGCTGCTGTGCCGCGCCGAGCAGCATGTGCATCTCGTATTCATAGCGTTCGCCCTTGAGCGCCAATAGCGTCGGAATGCGGGAAACGGAAAAGGCGCGCAGCCCCGTTTGTGTATCATAGACCTTGACGCCGCTTGCCAGCGCAAAGACATAGCGCGTGATGGTGTTGCCGAGCTTGCTGCGCAGCGGCACATTGCCCGTGAAGCGGCGCGAGCCGAGGATGAGCGCATCGGGGTGCTCATGCAGCGCGTCGCAGACCCGCAGCACATCCGGCAAAAGATGCTGTCCGTCGGCATCCACCACAACGACGCCCTCATCGTGCGGAAAATGCTCCCATATGTATGCCATGCCGGTCTTCATGGCGCAGCCCTTGCCGCGGTTCTGCTCGTGCCGCAGCACCGTGACGGAGGGCGGCAGGGCGGCAAACACGGCATCCTTGTCGGGCGAGCTGCCGTCATTCACGACAACAAGCGAAAAATCCGTTTGCTCCGTAAAGCGCTTGACGAGCATAATCAACTGCTCGTCCGGCTCATAGGCGGGAATCAAAACGATCATGTGACCACTCCTTGTATGAGGAAAGTTCAATATAGGTCAGTATACCACAAAAAAACCGCTTTGTCGATACCAAAGCGATTGCTTTTTTACAAAAGTTGCGCTACAATAAAGCTACTTTGCTTTGGCAAAAAGCTCCTTTATGCCGATATACAATAGGACGACACCGAACGCCTTGTGCAAAAGGGTAACATCCAGCGTGCCGCCAAGCAGTGCCGCGCCGACGGACAGCGGAATGCCGGTCAAAAGACAGGGGAGAACCGCCCGCCACACGATGCGCTTGTTGCGGATGTGCGAAACGAGCGCGGCGGGGGCGCAGCCGGTGAAATACAACAGGTTGATGCCGCCGGCGGTATATTGATCCACACCGCCGAAAACGGTGAGATACAGCACCAAAAGTGAGCCGCCGCCCACGCCGAAGCCACTGATGATGCCGGTGAGAAAACCGATGAGCAGGTTTATAACAGTCATGCTTGCTCCTTAGAAAAACAGTGTGCGCACTGCGCCGTAGAGGATCAGCACGCCGAACAGGCGGTGCAGCCAAACGGTGGGGATGTTTTTGAACAGCCTGCCGCTGCAAAGCCCGCCGAGGATGCCGCCGATGACATAAGGTAGGGCGGTGCCGAAGATCGCGTTGCCGCGGCAGAAAAAGACAATGAGGGAAGCGACGGACAGCGGCAAAATGACGGCGACCGAGGTGGCAAACGCTTTCTTTTCTTCCATTTTCGTCCAGCCGATGAAAAGCGGCACCAAAAAAAGCCCGCCGCCCGCACCGAAAATGCCGTTGGCGATGCCTGCCAGTGCACCGATGATACCGTATTTCACATGCTCTTTCATTCTGCTCCCCCTATGGTATTGTGCACCGTCGGCGATAAATCATACAGAGGTGAACCGTATGAACAGCAAAAAAACCATCCGTTTCGGCGTGGTCGGCAGCAGCAGCATCACGGACAGTATGCTCGCGGGTGCTGCGGCATATCCCGATCTGCAGCTTTGCGCCGTTTGCTCCCGCACCGCGCAGCGCGCGGCGGCGTATGCAAAGCAGCACGGCGCGGCATACACCTTCACGTCGCCTTTGGAAATGGCGAAATCGGACACGATCGACATGGTGTATATCGCCAGTCCCAACCGTCTGCATATGCAGCAGGCGGCGCTGTTTTTGGAAAACGGAAAGCACGTCCTTTGCGAAAAGCCGCTCACGGCGTTTCCCGCCGAGCTTGCCGCCGCCTATGAAACGGCGGATCGCTGCGGCAGTATGCTGACCGAGGCGATCATGATGCTGTTCCAGCCGCAGCTGGAGCGCTTGCAACAGGCGGTCGCACGGCTCGGAAAAATACGGTCGGCGCATTTCGATTTCACGCAGCTGTCGTCCAAATATCCCGCCTATCTGCAGGGAGAAACGCCCAACATTTTCAATCCCGAAATGGAAACGGGCGCTTTGCAGGACCTCGGAATCTACTGCGTCTATCCGGCGCTGTATCTGTTCGGCATGCCCGATGATATCACGGCGGCAGCGACATTCCTGCGCACGGGCGCCGACGGCGCCTGCACGGCAGAGCTGCACTATCCCGATAAGCAGATCACCCTGACCTGCTGCAAAACAAAAAAAGCGACTGCCCTCTCCGAGATCGTCGGCGAAAAGGGCAGTCTCACGATAGGTTCTGTTTCAAAACTGGAAAACATGGTGCTGCACCTTGCGGGTGAAGCGCCGCAAACGCTTTGGGAAACCGAGGAAAAAAGTATGCTGATGGGGCGCGAGATCGCGACCTTTGCCGACTGGATCCGCGCAGGGGAGCGCAACGCTTATGCGGCGCACCGCAGGCTGTCCGAGGACGTTTCCGCGTGCATGTTCACCATTCGACAAAAGGCGGGCATCCGTTTTCCGCGGGATGTCAGCGCTGCATCCCGACCGTGAACTCCTGCCCGCAGGGGAGCGGGACGGAAAGCAGAGAACCGTAAAGATCGGATGCTTTACACTCAAGAGCAAAGACACGCTGCGAAAAACTGTCGGTCGGGGGTTGCATGGCGTCGGTGAACAGCGGCAGGGTGGCGGTGTCGCGCATTTTCCGCAGCAGCTCTGCGCCTTTGTCGCCGATGCCCAGCACCCGCAGATAGGGCGGCTCGGATTTTTCAAATGCCGACGGCAGCTCCAGAAAAGCCGCTGTCAGGATGCGCCGCAGACGCGAAAGGGTATAGCGTCGCGTTTTCACCGTGTCCAGTACCTCTTGCAGCGAAACGGCATTTTGCAGCGCGGAAAAAAGCCGATTTTCCAGCCCCTCGCTCACGCCCGACAGCGCGGCAAGCGTTGCCGCGTCCTTCATGCGCAGGCGGGAAAACAGAATGCGGTCGATAAGCGCTGTATCTCCTGTGTAGTGTCCCGCCTTTACAGTGCCACGCAGCAGCGTTGCACTTTCGGGCGGCAAAAAGGCATCCACGGGGCGACCCTCTGCAAGCTGCGCACGGATATAGCTTGCAGATGCGATCCCGTTTTCCGCCTTGTCGGCGTCATGCGCCGCACCTGTGCGCAAAACGGCAAACGGCGTCACGGCAGAGCCGAGCCGCAGCAGCGTGCGGCAATATTCCACGCCGAGCGTGTTGTTCGGCTGTCGCAAAAGAGCGGCGGCATCTTCTCCGCAGACAGCGGAAAGCGCCCGCTCCTGCGCGGCGGCATAAGAGATGCCGCTTTTCAGTTGCTCCCGCACCGCCGCCGAAAAAGGCGGCGTGTTCATTTTTTCGGCGGCACGGACGATCGCCGCCGTGTCGCCGCTTTCGCTGCCGAAGCTGAGGATATCCACGACCCCCGTGTGGTGCAAAAGCGTCGCACCGCCGCGCGCGAACCCTTCCGCGCTGGCGCAGGACCACGGCTGCGGCAGCTCCAAAACGAGATCGGCACCGCCCGCAAGTGCCATGCGGGTGCGCACCGCCTTTGGCAGCAGGGACGGTTCGCCACGCTGGGTGAAGTGACTTCCGAGAACAACGATGCAGTGTGTCGCTCCCGCCGCACGTGTGGCGGCGATGTGATGGGCATGCCCGTTGTGAAACGGATTATATTCGGCA
>URNF01000084.1 GCA_900549155.1 uncultured Oscillospiraceae bacterium
GAAGGTATCGACTTGTGGTACGCCACAAATCCGACGGCACCGTGGCGGTCTTGGCATGGGCATGCCTCCTTTGTTTTCGGTATATACCGATTATATAGCAAGAAGAAGGCAAATTCAAGTAGGATTATAAAAATGAGTAACTATGTTTTTTGGGTCGATTGTAAAATGAAGTTGGACACCTAAGAAAAAATCCATAGTGATTTTCCCCACATGGTAGAATGAAGTTTGCACACAACATCTTCCAAGGGAGGGCAATCACTATGGACTGCCAAGATTATATCACAGAATCGGCAGAACGCAAGAAGGGACAGCACTTACAGCGAGAGGAACGAGGAGCGATCCGGCATCTCTAGAACGCAGGCTACACGAACAGAGCCATTGCCGGAGCGATCGGATGTTCACCAACCACCGTTGGAAACGAGTTAAAGCGCGGCACACCGCCCCCGAAAGAGCGGCAAGGGCAGGAAGCCCGGATACTCGGCAAGGCGCGGAGAAGCGGTCTACAAGGCTAACAGAAAGCGTTCCCGGAAACCACACCGGATCTGTCACTGCACTCGCTTCATTCGCTGGATAATGGAACAGGTCAAAGAACACAAGTGGTCGTTTTATGCCTGCGTCGGCTATGCTCGTCTGCACGGGCTGTTTTCAGCAGAGAAGATGGTCTGCACCCACACGCTTTACAATGAGGTCTGGGCAGGCAGCCTGGACTTGTCTGTGACAGAACTGCCCGAAGCCATGAAACGCAAGCAGCACAAGGACTCCAAGCCCCGTGAACACAAGAAGAGCTTCGGCACAGACATTTCTCAGAGACCTGAGATCGCGGCTCTGCGCATCGAGGAAGGTCATTGGGAAGGTGACACCGTGGTCGGCAAGAGGGCTGGCAAAGGGGCTGTTGTCCTCTCCCTGTTGGAGAAAAAAACGGAGAACTATATTGTTATTGTAAATTTGGGTAAACAAAAAAGGCGTATGGTTTTATCTTCCATACGCCTTTCGGTGAAATATTCGGTTTTGTCGGTTCAAGTCTTGTCAGAATAGGCTTTTTGCCGTTTGGCATCTATAAAACCCTTGCTGAAAAACTTTCCCTGAAAATGCCGAAAAGCCTTGAAAAATCAAGGCTTTTCAGTGGGGCATCTTTTTTGTTCCCCTTTTATGGTTGCGGAGGATAGATTCGAACTACCGACCTTCGGGTTATGAGCCCGACGAGCTACCCCTGCTCCACTCCGCGATATGAGCACTGTGTTTCTCAGTGCTTAAATAGTATACCGCATATCCGAGAAAAAAGCAAGTCTTTTTTTGCTTTTTTATGAAAAAGTCTCAAGGCTGTCCTGCAGATCGCTCCAAAGCTGCATTTTTTCATCCAACTGCGCCGTGACATCGTCTAGGCGCTGCGTCACCGCCGACAGCTGCTCATAGTCCGCCATGATCTCCTCGGACTCCAGCTGCCTATGCAGTTCGGCACTCTCCGCTTCCAGCGCGGCGATCGCTTCCTCTGCACGGGTGATCTGTGTGCAGAGCTTGCGGTGCGCGGATGCAGCTTCCTTTTTCTGCTTATAGTCATTCTGCTTTTGCGGCTGCACTTTTACGGTCTGTTCCGTCGGGACGGCATACTGCGCCGTGTAGGCATCGTAATTGCCGTTCACCGCCTCACAGCCCGTCGGCGTCAGCCGCAGCACGCGGTCGGCAAGACGGTTGATGAAATAGCGGTCATGGGAAACAATGAGCGCCGTGCCGCTGTAGCCGAGCAGCGCTTCTTCGAGCGCCTCTCTGGATGCGATATCCAAATGGTTTGTCGGCTCGTCCAAAAGCAGCAGATTGTGCTGTGCCAGCATCAGCTTCAAAAGCAACAGGCGCGCCTTTTCCCCGCCGCTCAGCATGGAGACCGGCTTGAAAACATCCTCGCCGCGAAACAAAAACGCCGCCATGGCACAGCGTAACGCCGTTCCCGTCATTTGCGGATAGGCGTCGGACAGCTCTTCAAGCGCCGTTTTGCGGGAGTCGAGCGTGTCCTGCACCTGATCGTAATAACCGACCGTGACCTTTGCCCCGAGACGGAAATAGCCCGCCGTCGGCGTGAGCTTTTCGTTGAGAATTTTCAGAAGCGTCGTCTTTCCGCAGCCGTTCGGACCGAGCAAAAAGACCTTTTCGCCGCGCTGCAGATGAAAACCGACATTTTTGAAAAGCGGCTTTCCGTCAAATCCCATGGCAAGCTCGCCGACGGTCAGCACCTCGTTGCCGCCCACCTCGGCGGCGGAAAAGGAAAAATGCACCGTGTCCCTTTCCTTTTCCGGCACCACCAGTTCGTCGCGCAGGCGGTCGACCGCTTTCTGCTTGCTTTCCGCCGTGCGGATGCTTTTTTCGCGGTTCCACTGCTTGAGCAGCGTAATATTCTTTTCGATGCGCTCAATTTCCCGCATTGCCGTTTCGTAATGCTTCTCTTCCGTCTCTTTCGCCTTTTCCCGTTTTTCCCTGTGCACGGAATAGTTTCCGTCCGAGACATACAAATGCCCGCCGGACAGCTCCATGGTGCGTGTGGTAACGCGATCGAGAAAATAGCGGTCATGCGAAATGATGATGGCAGCCCCGTTGTAGCCGCGCAGGAATTCCTCCAACCACTCCACCGATGCAATGTCCAAATGGTTTGTCGGCTCGTCCAAAAGCAGCAAATTGACATCGGACAGCAACAGCTTCGCCATTGCCGCCTTGGAGCGCTGACCGCCGCTGAGCGAGAAGACCGTCTGCGAAAACGCCGCTTCGGAAAACCCGAGACCGATGAGTGTTGCGCGCACACGGCTTTTATAGTACAATCCGCCCATGCGCTCAAAGGCTTCCCGCAAGGTCTGCTGCTTTGCCAGCAGCGCGTCATCGGTTTCGCCGCCCGCAAGACGGGCATTGACCGCAGTCAGCTGCGCCTCTGTCTCCATCACCGCCGCAAACACGCTTTCGACTTCATCCCACAGTGTCCGTTCGCCGACGCGGCAAGTGTGTTGTTCCATATAGCCGATGCGCAGCTCCTTTGCGCGGACGATCTCGCCGCCGTCGGCGCTCTCCTCGCCCACCAGCATACGAAACAACGTCGTTTTGCCGCAGCCGTTCTCGCCGATGAAGCCGATCCTGTCCGTCTCGCCCAACGAAAAGGTCAGGTCGGAAAAAAGCTGTCGTTCACCGTAATATTTTGAAAGTCCCTTTGCCGATAAAATGGTCATTGCCATACTCCTGTTTTTTGATATCCCCGTCAGTGTAGCACAAAACGGGGAAATATGCAACCGCGAAAAAAGGTCCCCCCGAAAGGAGACCTTTTTCTCAAACAGATGCGGCGTCGATGGCGGCAAGCTCCTCGGCGGAAAACTGTGTGTTGTTCACAGCGGCAATGTTGTCGAGGATCTGCTCCGGTCGTGAAGCGCCGATCAACACCGAGGTCACGATCCCGTCGCGCAGGATCCAGGAAAGTGCCATTTCCGCCAGCGACTGTCCTCTGGCGGCAGCGATGTCGGCAAGCGCGCGGATCTGCTCCAGCCGCTTCGGCGTCAACGCCGATTCCTGCAAAAATCTGCCGTCCTTGCGGATGCGGCTGTCCTCGGGAATACCGTGCAGATAGCGGTCGGTGAGCATGCCCTGTGCCAGCGGGCTGAAGCAGATGATGCCCTTTTGCAGCCGTGCCGCCGTTTCCTTCAGTCCGTTATGCTCAACGGTGCGGTCAAAAATGGAATAGCGATTCTGGTTGATAACAAACGGGCAGTGCAGCTCATTAAGAATGCGGCACGCCTTTTCAAGCTGTTCGCCGTTATAATTGGAAAGCCCCACATACAGCGCCTTGCCGCTTGTCACCGCCTGTGCAAGCGCCCCCATCGTTTCTTCAAGGGGCGTTTCGGGGTCGGGACGATGGTGATAGAAGATGTCCACATAGGAAAGTCCCATGCGGCGCAGGCTGGCATCCAGGCTTGCCAGCAGATATTTGCGGCTGCCCCAATCCCCATACGGGCCGTCCCACATGGTATAGCCCGCCTTTGTGCTGATAATGAGCTCGTCGCGGTGCGGCAGGAAATCGTCGCGCAACAGCTTGCCGAAGTTTTCCTCGGCACTGCCCGGTGCGGGACCGTAGTTGTTTGCAAGATCAAAATGCGTGATACCGTTGTCAAATGCGGTGCGGCACAGTGCTTGCATGGTCGCATACGGCGTGGTATCGCCGAAATTGTGCCACAGACCCAGCGACACCGCCGGCAGCTTCAGGCCGCTTTTTCCGCAGCGATGGTACGGCATGGCGGCATATCGATTTTCTGCGGGTGTATACATATTGACCATCCTTTCTAATTATCAAATCGAAAGAGAATTCTCTGTATATTGTCGTCAAACATATTGTCCCGTGTGACCGTTGTCACATCTGTGTTCTGCACCTTTTCCGCAAGCGTTTCTCCGCGCAGCAGGCAGGCGGCATTCTGCACGCCGAGATAGCCGATCGCAAAGGGGTTTTGGACAATGAGCGCATCCATCTCCCCCGTTTCCAGCAGCTCCACGGACTGCACGTTGGTGTCAAAGCCGATGCCGCAGACCGTGTCTGCCGCATCGCGCTTCTCAATGGCATTGCCGACGCCCAGCGTCATCCATTCGTTGAAGCCCACCAGCACATTGATCTGCGGATATTTCTCCAGCAGGGACAGCGCCGCTATCGTTGCGTTATCGGTGTGGTTCTCCGCTGTCACAGCGGCGACCACACGGGCACGCGGCACGCTGTCCACATATTCCCGAAAGCCTTCCTCGCGTTTTTGACCGTTATCGGTGTCCGCCATATAGTTGACAATACCGATGCAAACAGGCGTCGTGTCCGAAAAAAGCGAGATTGCCGCCCGTGCCGCCGCCTCACCGGCAGCGCGGTTATCCGTGCCGATAAAGCGGCTGACCATATCCGAGCCGACATCGCTGTCGATCGTGACGACCTTCACGCCGCGGCGCACGGCATCCTCGACCGCATCGACACAACGCGTGTAGTCGATGGCGGACAGCACGATCGCCTGCGCCCCGTCCGCTACCGCGCGGTTGATCATGGCGTTTTGCGTGATATAGTCCTCTTCATTTTCGGGACCCTCAAAGGTGACGGAAACATTGTATTCCGTCGCCGCTGCTTCCACGCCGTGCTGCACATTCTGCCAAAAATCCGAGTCCACCGCCTTGACGATAACGGCGATGTGCGGCTTTTCCGTCGCTTTCTTTCCGCAACCTCCCGCAAACAGCAACAGCGAAAGGCAGGAAAGCAGCGCCAGCACACGCTTATACATTCTGTTCCGCCTCCTTTTCGATCTGCGGAATACGCACCGTCACGGTCGTTCCCTCGTCCGGCACGCTGTGAATGCTCAGTCCGTACCGCTCGCCGAAATAGATCTTCAGGCGGTCGTTGACATTTTTCACGCCGATGCCGCCGGAATCGCTGCGCTCCTTGCTGAGGATCTTGGCACATTGCTCCTCGGTCATGCCGACACCGTTGTCGGAAACCGTTATCAGGATATCATTTTCGGCATCATTCGCCCGCTTGACGGTGACAACGATCTCGCCCTCATCCACCATACGGTCGATGCCGTGATAGATCGCGTTTTCTATGAGCGGCTGGATCGTGATTTTGTTGCACAGGAAGGGCAGCAGTGATTCATCCACGTCAAAGCGATAGGAAAACTGATTGCGATAGCGATAGCTTTGGATGATGAGATAGCTTTTGGCGTGCTGCAATTCGTCCTTTATGGTGATCAGCTCGTGTCCCCTGCTGATGCTGATGCGGAAAAGCCGTGCCAGCGCCCCCACCATTTTGGATGCGTCCTCGGTCTTTCCCTGCTCACACATCCACTGGATGGAATCGAGCGTGTTATACAGAAAATGCGGATTGATCTGCGCCTGCAATGCGCGCAGCTCGGTTTTGCGCAGCGCCTTTTCTTCCCGCCGCACCTTTTCCATCAATTCCTCGATCCTGCGGGACATGTGGGAAAAGGAGTCGGAAAGCGCCTGCAGCTCCGTCACTGCCTGCGGCTGACCGGTGTATACCGACGGGTCGGCTGCCGCCTCAAACGCCTGCATCGCCTGCACCAGATGCCGCACCGGTGCATTCACGATCTTGGAATACACCACAAGCACCAGCACAAGGAACGCCGCACAGCACAGAAATGCTGCGGCAACACCGGCAACGATCTGCGTGCGCCGCTCTGTTTCCAGTTCCTCGGTGTAGCTCACGCCGACAATGCGCCACTGCGCATCGGCGGTGGTGTGCAGCGCGTACAGGGCATCCTTGCCGATGTGCACGCCGTCGGAAAATGCCGCCAGCGTTGCCGTGTCCTCCGACTTTATCCCCGAAAACAGCATCTGCTGCTGCGGATGATACACAACGCTGCCGTCGCGATTCAAAATGAAGCAATAGCCGTGGCTGCCGATGCCGATGCCGTCCATATAGCCGGCTATCTCCGAAAACCGAAAATCTATCGCGACATACATGCCGTTTCCCAAAACCGGCTCGTCGGTCTTCATCGCCATGGTGACGACCCACGGGTATACCCCCGCAAAGCCGGTCTGCACATGCGGTTTTGTGATGGCATACGGTGCGGCGACCGCAAACAGATCCTTGTCAAAGGAAAGGTCGCGAAAAACGGTTTCCTTTCGCATTTCACCGCTGCCGGTGCAGCTCACCACGCCGCCGTTTTCATCGTATACCGTGACGGCAAAAATGTCGTTTTCCACATCGGTCAGCGCCGCGATCGCACTGCCAAACTGCACGGCATCGCTGCTTCTTCCCGCCAGTACAGCCACCCGCGACAGGCGGTATTTCATGGCGTTCAGGCTGTTTTCCACCGACACCGCCGTTTGTGCCACGGTCTGTTCGACGTTTACCTGTGCATCGCGCAGCACCGCCTTGCTGTACACGGTGGCAAAGATCATCACGCAGGCGGAAACCGCCGCAACGCAAGCCGCCGTGACGGAGAAAACGGTCAGTGCAGAAAGGCGCACCGGACGGTGAAACAGAGGCTTCATGCGGTCACACTCCTTTTACACTTCTTCCGAACGGTTACCGGCGCGCACCTTGTTCGGCGACTCACCGTAGAATTTCTTGAAGCAATAGCTGAAATAATGCTGATCGCTGTATCCGCATTTTTCCGCAATTTCCAGCACGCGCAGACTGGAGCAGACCAGCATGTCGTATGCTGCCTGCATCCGTCGCTCGGTCAGCAGTGTGACAAAATTCTTTTTCTTATTTTTCTTTATAAGCGTGCTGAGATAGTTGGGACTGACCGCCAGCTCGTTGCTCACGCCCGTGAGCGACAGCCCCTCATCGGCATAGCGCTCGTCGATGATCTGCACCACACGGTCACAGAGCAACTCGGAATCCCGCTTTTGCGAATGGGTGATGAGTGACTTTGCGCTTTCACAAAAAGTAATAAGCTCATTTTTCATCACATTCTCGCTGTTATAGGACGTGATGCGGGAGAAAAGCGCATTGGAGGACAAAAGCTGCATGAGCGCCGTTTTGTCCGACACCGCACTGACGACGCGATAGACCGTCGCCATGATCTGCACCACCAAAAGGTTGGCGTTTTCGGGGGTGTTTGTTTCATACAGCTCATTGATAAATGTCTCGAGAGAATCATGACTGCCGACCTTCAGAAGCTGTTCCAGCTTACCGACGGTCTTTTCCACATGCTCAAGCTCGGTCTGCTCGTCGTGCTCCTGGTCGTTGATGAAACGCACCTCGCCCGCGCCGTCCGAGGTGTACCGTCTTGCGGTCACCGCCTGGAAATATCCTTCCGCGCAGTGCGACAGCTCCGAAAACGCGCGGCTGACACCGACCGTACAGCGCTGCCCAAGCATACGCTGTGCCGTCTGCACCAGCTCACGCAGCGGCAGCTCCAAAATGTTGGAAAGCTCCCCTGCCTCGTCCACGACCACGAACGTGACCGCCCGTCCATAGACCACAAAGCTCTCGGAATGAACATAGCGGCTCATGATATTCTGTATGAAGTCGATATGCTGTGCGCCGGTGCAGGCGCCGTTTTCATCCTTGAATTTGGAAACGAGAACGCAAAAGCGGCGCGCATCCCCGCTGTCGCCCAAAATACCGAGCGCGGCGGCACGTTTCGTCAACTCCGCATCATCGGGCTGCTCCTCGCTGCCGCCGAGCATCAGCGGCAGCAAAAACGCGTTGACAGAAGAACGCTGCAGCTGATTTTGCACATCCGGCGTCGGCTTTTGCGCCACATTACCCAGCCGCTCGTCCATGCGGCGATGGATCTCAAAAAGCTCCTCCGACATCTCCGACGAGGAGATCGGCTTCAAGAGATAGCGGATGATGTTATAGTTGATCGCGGTTTGGGCATATTCAAAGCTGTCATAGCCGCTGAGGATGACCATTTGCGTCGCAGGGCGCAGCTCACGCACCCGCGCGGCAAGCTCCAGTCCCGAGATCATCGGCATGCGGATGTCGGTCAAAATGAGGTCGGGCTGCAGCGTTTCGATCTGATCGAGTGCTTCGACACCGTTTTCCGCTTCGCCGACAACAGCAAATCCCGCCGCTTCCCAGTTCACACGTTCAATGATCGCGCGGCGCTGCTCCTGCTCATCGTCCACGACCAACACTGTATACTTCAAGAAAAGACCTCCCGCCCGCAGTAATATGGTTACAGTGTACCACATCTGCGGCAAAAAAGCAACGGAAGGCCGTGCGAAAATCGCACGACCTTCCGGCAGAAATCACGGGGTCTTTTCCCAACCGGCATACAGCGTCATGCTGCCCTCGACGGGATCGGTCGCCGTGTCCCATGCATTGGTACAGTCGCTGTCGGTAAACCAGCCGGTGAACGTATAGCCCTCTTTGGTCGGCACATCCACCGCGCCGACCGTTTCGGCGTGCAAGACCTTGACGCTGTCGAGACGGGAGCCACCGTCGGTGTCGAATTTCACTGTAAAGCCACCGTGGTTCACAATGAAGATCGTCACAATCACCAGCAGCGCGACGGTGACAGCAACCAGAATATTGGCGTTCTTCACCGACATATTCACTTTTGCATACAGACCGCCGGTCTTTTTATCCGCCATATTCTTTCCGCCTTTCTGTTATTTACGCGCCAGGTATTTGCGCATATCGATCGCGCAGGCAACCAGGATGATGAGACCCTTGATGACATACAGCATGTTCGCATCGACGGACAGGAAGTTCAGTCCGACAAAGATGATCTGCAGAAGGAACACGCCGATGACGATGCCGCTGATCTTACCGGTGCCGCCGACAAAGGAGACACCGCCGATGACGCACGCCGCGATGGCGTCGGATTCATAGTTAAGACCGGTGTTTGCCGAGCAGGAGGCGATGCGCGCACCCTCGAT
>URNF01000085.1 GCA_900549155.1 uncultured Oscillospiraceae bacterium
ACTGTGTACAGCGGGAGGGGAGCAAAAGCTCCCCCTCCCGCCGCAAGGGAAAGGGAAGGATACCCATGCAAAGAATAACTCCCTATGAATTTGAACAAACATTGAGCCGCGCCTGCACACCGATGATGCGGTATCGTGAGGATATGCCGCTGACGGAGTGGCAGGCGAGCGCCAGAGAAAAGCTGGCGGCGTTGCTGGGATGGCCCTATGGCGTTTGCGACGCGGCGGTTAACATAGAATATAAGCGGGAAGAAGCGCTGTGGGATGAGATCCGTTTCACCTATCAGAGCGAGCCGGGGTATACCGTGCCGGCGCATCTCCTGCTGCCGAAGGGCGCGACAAGGCCGCTGCCCGTGGTGATCTGTCTGCAGGGGCACTCCAAGGGAATGCACATTTCTCTCGGACGCCCGCAATATGACGGCGATGCGGAAATGATCCGCGGTGACCGCGATTTTGCGGTGCAGGCGGTGCGGCGCGGTTTTGCGGCGCTGGCGATCGAACAGCGCAATTTCGGTGAGTGCGGCGGCACGGAAAAGGGACCTGCGTGTTTCCGTGCGGCGATGGATGCGCTCCTGCTCGGACGCACGGTGATCGGCGAGCGCGTGTGGGACATCTGCCGCGCTGTCGATGTGCTGACCGACGCCTTCCCGCAGATCGACAAGGAACGGATCTACTGCATGGGGCAGTCGGCGGGCGGCACGGCGACTTTCTATGCTGCCTGCATGGATGAACGCATCAAGGCGGCAATGCCGTCGGGTGCGGTGTGCAGCTTCGACAGCTCGATCATGGCGATCGAGCACTGCTCGTGCAACTATATCCCGCAGATACGGCTGTATTTTGAAATGGGCGACCTCGGCATGCTCATTGCTCCCCGTCCGCTGGTCGTCGTGACCGGCAGAGCGGATGACATTTTCCCGCTCGACGGTGTGAAAGAAGCGGTCTCCCGCATTTCCGCCGCTTATAAAGCCGACGGCTGTCCCGACAACCTACAGCTCGTGATCGGCGACGGCGGACACCGTTTCTATGCCGAAAAGGCATGGCGGGTGTTTTCGAAACTTGTGCAGGAAAGGTAACGGGATGGACAGCGTGGTAAAATGTGCAAATAAAACAAAACACCCGTTGCGGGTTTTGCAGTTCGGCGAGGGCAACTTTCTGCGCGCGTTTGCAGAAACCATGTTCAACACGGCAAACGCAGCGGGGGTCACCGACCTCGGTGTGGCGATCGTCACGCCGACGCCGCACGGATCGACGGCGCGCTTTCGGGATCAGGAAAACATCTACACCGTGCTGGAGCGCGGCATGGAAAACGGCAGCGCCGTATCGCGCAGCCGCATCATCACCTGCGTCGAGCAGGTGTATCACTGCCGTGATGATCTTGACGCATGGATGGCGCTGGCGGCGGAGCCGTCGCTGCGGTTTGTCGTGTCCAACACAACGGAAGCGGGTATCCGTCAGCATGTGCCCGATCACATGGACGGCTTGCCGGACACCTATCCCGGCAAGCTGACAAAATTCTTGTATGCCCGCTATCGGCACTTTTCCGCTGCTGCGGACAAGGGGCTGATCATGCTGCCTGTGGAGCTCATAGAGAAAAACGGCGACACGCTGCATGCCTGTATCGCGGAATACATAAAGGCATGGGACTTGCCGGATGCGTTTTCCCGCTGGGTGGATGAACACTGCGTTTTTTGCAACACGCTTGTCGACCGCATTGTGACGGGGTTTCCGCAGGACGGCGCAGAGGAGATCTTTGCATCACTCGGCTATCGCGACGCGCTGCTGGATGTCTGCGAGCCGTTTTCGCTGTGGGTGATCGAGGATCGACAGGGGATACGCAGCGAGCTGCCGCTCCCCGCGGCGGGGCTGCCGGTGGTGTTCACCGACGATCTCACGCCCTACCGCGAACGCAAGGTGCGTGTGCTCAACGGTGCGCACACCGCTTCCGTTTCGGCAGGGCTGCTTTGCGGGCTGGGCATTGTGCGCGACTGCATGCACGACCCCGATCTCGGTGTGTTTATCCGCCGCGTGGTAAAAGAGGAGATCGTGCCGTTTGTACCGCTGCCGACAGCCAAAGCAGAGACTTTTGCGGCGGCGGTGTTCGAGCGGTTTGAAAACCCATACATCGATCACGCACTGTTGTCCATTGCACTCAATTCCGTGTCCAAATGGAAAACACGCGTGCTGCCGTCTTTCAGGGACTATTATGCCGCAAACAGCAGCGTGCCGCGCCTGATCACGTTTTCGTTTGCCGCGCTGCTTGCCCTCTACCGTGCGGACACATATGCGGTGCGGGACGATGCCGCCGTTTTGCATTTCTTTGCTGCACACAGGGGGGACGATGACGCGACCTTTGTGACCGCTGCTGCGGCAGAGACTTCATTTTGGGGCGAGGATCTGACACAGTATGACGGCTTCTGCGAGACGGTTCTGCACGATCTTCGTGCGCTGCGCACCGATGCGCGGCGCGCCGTACAGACGGCACTGACGGAAAGGGGCTGAGGAAATGGCGGATGCAAGGCGCGCCTACCTGATCGATAAAAACGACACGGTCGCCGTGGCGCTTTGCCCGCTGCACGGCGGCGAGACCGTCACGGCGAGCGGGTACACCGTCCGCGTTTTTGAGGATATTCCGATGGGACACAAGCTGGCGGTGCGACCGATTGCCGTCGGCGAGGAAATTTTCAAATACGGCTGTCCGATCGGACGCGCAACGGAGAACATTGCCGTCGGTCGGCATGTGCACACGCACAATATGTGCACGGAGCTTGCGGGGACGCTGCACTATACCTACACGCCCGCTGTCCGTGATCTGCCGCCGCAGCCGCCGCTGCTGTTTTCCGGCTATCGCCGAAAGGACGGCAGGGTCGGCATCCGCAATGAGGTGTGGATCATTCCGACGGTGGGATGTGTCAACGCCGTTGTGCGGGCGATCGAAAACGCGGCACAGGCGTTTTGCAGTCCGCATATAGACGGCGTGTTTGCCTATGAGCATCCCTACGGCTGTTCGCAGCTCGGCGGCGACATGGAAATGACGCTGCGCTTTTTGGCAGGCATGATCCGCCACCCCAATGCTGCGGGTGTGCTGGTGGTGGGGCTTGGCTGCGAAAACGGGAACATAGAGGAACTGAAACGCGTGCTCGGCGACTATGACCCGAAGCGTGTGCGGTTTCTCAACTGTCAGGATGTTGTCGACGAGATCGCCGACGGCACGGAAATGGTGCGGGAGCTGTGTCTTGAAGCGGAAAAATGCCGCCGTGAGCCGTGCCCTGTGTCGGCATTGACCGTGGGACTCAAGTGCGGCGGCTCGGACGGCTTTTCCGGCATCACCGCCAACCCGCTGCTCGGCGCTTTTTCCGATCGTCTTGCGGCGATGGGCGGCAGTGTACTGCTGACCGAAGTGCCGGAAATGTTCGGTGCGGAGCAGCTTTTGATGCGGCGCTGTCGCCAAAAAGAACAGTTCGACAAAACCGTGTCCCTCATAAACGATTTCAAGGAATACTTTTTGCGTTATGGCGAAAAGGTCGGGGAAAACCCTTCCCCCGGTAACAAGGCGGGCGGTATCACCACGCTGGAGGAAAAGTCGCTCGGCTGCATACAAAAGGGCGGCACCGCGCCGATCGAGGATGTGCTGCGCTATGGTGATCCGATCAGGAAAGCGGGATTGTCTCTGCTGCAGGCGCCGGGAAATGACCTGGTGGCGAGCGGGGCGTTGGTAGCAAGCGGAGCGCAGCTGGTGCTGTTCACCACAGGACGCGGCACGCCGTTTGGCTGTCCCGTGCCGACAGTGAAGGTCGCAAGCAACACCCCGCTTGCCGAGAAAAAGCCCGCATGGATCGATTTTGACGCGGGTATATTGCTTGGCGGTGCGGACAAAACCGCCGTGACGGATGCCTTTTTCCGGTTGATTGTGGATATCGCCGGCGGAAAAAAGCATGCCAAAAGCGAAGGGCTGGATAAGCATACACTTGCTATTTTCAAGGACGGCGTTACGCTGTAAGATAAGGAGAACATGGTATGAGCTTTATAACGGAAGATTTTATGCTGCACACCGCAACGGCGCGCAGATTGTATCATGACCACGCCGAAGGGCAACCGATCATCGACTATCACTGCCACATTGATCCGCGCGAGATCGCCGAGGATCGGCAGTTTGACAATATCACACAGGTATGGCTTTCGGGTGATCACTATAAATGGCGGCTGATCCGCTCAAACGGCGTGCCGGAGGAGGAGATCACCGGCAGCGCATCGGATCGGTTGAAGTTTGAACGCTTTGCGCAGATGCTGCCGAAAGCCATCGGCAACCCGATGTATCACTGGACACATCTGGAGCTGAAGCGCTATTTCGGCTATGACGGCGTGCTCGGACCGGACACCGCCGAAGAGGTATGGCAGCTGTGCAACGAACGTCTGCACGAAAAGGCACTTTCGGTCTGCGGGATCATAGAGCGTTCCGGCGTGCGCCTCATCGGCACAACGGACGATCCGGTGGACTCTCTCCTGTGGCATGAAAAGATCGCGGCAAAAAAGAGCTGCGCGGCAGAGGTCGTTCCGTCCTTTCGGCCGGACAAGGCAATGAATATCAACAAGATCGGCTTTGCTGACTATATCGGGCGGTTGTCGGCGGTAACCGGCATGTCGATCGGACAGTTTTCCGATGTGAAGCGGGCACTTTCCGACCGTCTGAACTATTTTTGCGCACACGGCTGCCGCGCATCGGATCACGGGCTGGATTATGTTCCCTATGCGCCGGCGACGGACGGGGAACTGGATGCGATCTTTGCAAAGGCGATGGAAGGGGAAACGGTGACGCCGCTTGAAGAAGAACAGTACAAAACGGCGCTGCTTTTGCACCTTGCGCGGGAATATGCACGTCTCGGCGTGGTGATGCAGCTGCACTACGGTGCACAGCGGGATGTCAATCGTCGCATGTTCGCAAGACTCGGACCGGACACCGGCTTTGACTGCATCTCCATGCGCGGCTGCGGAGAAAAGCTCACGGCATTTCTCAGTGAACTGTTTTCCGAAGATGCGCTGCCGAAAACGGTGCTGTATTCCCTCGATCCGACACAGAACGCGCTGCTCGACTCGGTGATCGGCTGTTTCCAGGGGACGGAAGCGGTCGGCAAGCTGCAGCACGGCGCGCCGTGGTGGTTCAACGACACCAAGGCGGGAATGAAAGAGCAGCTGCGTTCGCTTGCCGACCTGTCGCTGCTCGGCAATTTCATCGGCATGCTCACCGATTCGCGCAGCTTCCTTTCCTACACGCGACATGAATACTTCCGCCGCATTCTGTGCGACCTGCTCGGCGGATGGGTCGAGAACGGAGAATATCCGAATGACGAAAAAGCACTGGGGCTGCTGGTGGAAAACATCTGCTACGGCAACGCCGCACGCTATTTCGATGTGCAGGAATAAAGAAATATAGCATGGCTTGACATTGTGCACAATGCGAGCACAATAGCATCAGACGCAGTAATGCCCGGAGCGGAAAACCGCTCCGGGCATTTTGCTGTATGTGGCTGCTGTATTGATGCTTTATGACCTTGCGGGGGGCTATGTGTAGAGTATAAAATCGCTTCATCATGCATTTTGCTTTCTTGTATTGAGGGGTAAGGTTGAAAAGCAGAAGAATATTTGATAGAATCACAATGCGATTTCTACTGATCAGACAGCCGCGAGAAGAAAATATTCATTTGATTTTCACTGCCTGCATAGCGGGATGGCAATAAATAACAACTGTGTTTTCTTTAGAACCGTCGATTGTTTGTGTATTCTTGCTATTTTTGTGCACTTAACTTTATGCATTGATACAAAATTGCTTTTGGACCAAATGAAACGCCTCCTCTTGTTCGTTGTATAAATAGGAGGCTGAGTGAGGGGGGGAACATATGACGAACCGTGAGATAGATAGGCATATCATCGCTGTCGCACACGGTGACAAAGAGGCGTTACGTGCGCTGTATCTGGCGTTGCGCAAACCTGTATTCGTTATGGCGTTGACGATCGGCCGCGATCGATCGATGGCCGAAGATGTCGTGCAGGATACTTTTGTCGCTGTCTGCGAACGATCACACACGTTTCATGCACGGGGCAAGGGGCAGGCTTGGGTGTTTGCCATTGCCCGAAATCTGATTCGTGATGCTATGCGTGCTAACGATCGTTGCTGTCTGCTGCCTGAGCCGGAAGACTGGGATGCGATCCCGGCTCCGGATGACCTTACGAGGATTATCGAGCAGGATGCGTATGTGGCACAGATCCTTCGTGTGCTGAATGAAAAAGAACGGCGTATCGTCATTCTTCACGCACTGGTGGGGCTTAAACTACGAGAGGCCGCCGACCTCTTATCATTGCCGAAAGGCAGCGTCTATTGGGCGTATAACAGCGCGATCAAAAAGCTGAAATGCGCTTTACAAAAGGAGGAACTTGCAGATGAAAAAGATACAACAGTTCTTTGGGCGAATGGATAAGAACTTCGAGCAAGCTGTACCGGAGCAGTGGGAGCAGATCGAACATCGGATCATCGTGCCGCAGACGACGCCTGTTCGGCACAAGAGCAGCAGATATCTTGCCCTTGTCGCATCGGCGGCAGCGATCGCCGTCGTGGTGGTGACCGTATGGCAGCGCCAACAAAACCGCCTTCCCGCGCTCCCGCCGGACGGTGGTGCGGCAACAGGCGCGACGGTGGCGGCATCTGCCCCGACGACACCGACCGTTTCGTCCGGCTCTTCCGAACGGACGATCCCGACGAATGCCACGACTGCCCCCGTCCAAACGGTAACGGACCGCATCGTTTTCAACGCCGTAGAACCGAAGACTTCGCCAACGCTCTATCGCGATCCCGGCGCTCAGCCGCGCAAGATGGACTTTCAGCAGTTTCGGGCGTATATCGGGTTCGACCCGACGCCGTCGTATCTGCCTGCCGGCTTTTCTGCAGTTCGTTCGGGTAGGGACGAACAGACGCTCTATTTTATGTCGGATGGTTCGCCAACGCCGGCACACAATTGGTACAGCATCTCATATGAGAATGCAGAAAAGGATCAAACGATCTGTATACGCGTCGGGCGCAGTGTGTATGAAAACAGGGATACTCCTGTCGGCTCTGCTCGGGTGATATCCAAGATCGATGAAACCGATGTCTTGCTGTGCAAAGCGGTGGGATATGACAGGACATATTATTCGGCCAGCTTCCGCGTCGATGGGGTCGGGTTTTATGTATTCACGATCGGCGACGAGCTTTTGCCCGAGGATGAGTTCGTCAAGGTGGTGCGTTCGCTGATCAAATGAGTTACGCTGTGGATAGCAGTGTTAAACCGTATATGAGTTTTGAGAAGGCTGAACGTGTTTACCGAGGGATTTGAGATATAAATGAAAATGCCCATCTGAGCAACTGCTTAGATGGGTTAAATTTGTACTGCAGAAAACAAAGAAATAATCATTGCTTTTTTCTTGTGATAGTACGAAAAATAATACCGATAGCAATTTGAACAAAGCTTATGGCAAGAGGAATGAATACCATATAGCGTCCGAGATAACGGGTGTCTTCATCTCTGGAATTTATTGCAAGAATACCCAAAAACATAGTAATGAGCAGAAAAGCAGTAAAAATTCCGACAATGATTTTCAATACAACTTGAAAGTGTTTGTTGATTCGCTTTTGAGGAACGATCCATTGCATCAATGCAATGTAGCCATCTAAAATAGAATCAAAAACCAATTCGAGCCAAAATCCTAAGCAGCCCATAAAAAGACTCTCTTTCTGATGATATTTTGATGATGTAGCAGACGAAGCGTTGTAAGCGTATGCCGCCGGATGCAAAATCAGCCCCGTTTTTGCACTCTCCAATGGGGCAAAACAGACTGTGCGACGTCCTCGAAAACGCAAAGAAAAAGCCCTGAAACCCAGCGGTTTCAAGGCCTTTTCGGTGGCAGAAGACAAAAGCTCGGCGACGGATAGCATCGCCCGCATGGATGAAATTAAATCCATCCATCGCCGCAGGGGATTTCTTCCACCCGCAGGGTGGATTTAACTGAAAAAGGCTCTTGCTTTCTATTGATGGGCGTGTTTCTAACACGGCGCGCTGATCTGGATGCCAAAAATTCTGATTACCTTGAATTCGTTAATCAAAATTCTATAATCTGAGTTGGGAAGTGTCGTCCCTCAACAAATCACTTCATGATTTTTTCTCTAAATGCATTAATAGATTTATTATCAAAGGTTGCGCAAACTCCAAAATCCACATATGAGTAAAGTTTATTATTTTTATCGACCTCAAAAATTCCTTGTTCTATTCCGGTGCAGTCATAAACAGTTTCTCCTTGAAAGATTTTAGAATTCAAAAGCAAAACATATTCATGGTCTATTTTAAGCTTAGTTTCATAGTCATCCGAATCAGGTTTTCCCATTTGCAAAACAGATACAAAACGAGTATTTTCACTTCCCTTTATAACTTCTTTCACGGTAATATTAATTTTAGAAGCATAAAGTACTTCGTCTTTGAAATTTTCCGAAACCTCGGTAATATTATTTACTACGCCGATAATAACCAATTCGCTGTCTGTGAATAATTTTTTTGCGTCTTCATATGTTTCAAGATCACAGCTAAACCCTTCGGTATCTCTGGACCCCACAAACTTTGACACACCGGCAGTCTGTTTTTTGGTGCAACCAACCAGTAAAACAATCAAACACAAAAGTATAATACATCTTTTCATGTTTATCCTCCTAACTCCAAGAAACATAACGATACCTTGATAAATCTGCTGTATCGTGAGCTTGTGGTTGCCAATAATTGCTCCACCCAAATGTAGAACCTTTTCCTTAGAAGATAATTTATCATATCAGAACACTCGTTTGTTATTATTGTACCGTATTTATGCATAAATGTCCATAGTGAATAGGTAAAAGTTAAAGTACCAAAGGCGTAAGGCTTTGGTACTTTGTGACCGTGTGACGAAATAGTACAATATGTAACCGATGTGCGTCTGCGTGCGCGAAGCACTTATATATTATAACATAAAGTAAACCAAGTGATATGTCGAGCTGTGCTCGACGTGATATTTTTGCCTGCCGCAAAAGTGATATTGTTCGCTTTGCTCACAGCGATATTATATTCGCCTTAAACTGCCGCAAGGCAATATCACTATGCGAAGCATAATATCACTGCCCGAAGGGCAATATCACTCGCTGTAAGGCGAATATAACTGAAAAAAGCAATTGCCTTTTGCAATTGCTTTTTTCATGGCAGGGGCAGAAGGGCTCGAAGCTGCTTCGCAGCCCCTCTTGCGGTACCCGAAAAAATCTTCGGGCTGCCGCTTTTCCTCGATTTTTTCGACCGCTGCGCCA
>URNF01000086.1 GCA_900549155.1 uncultured Oscillospiraceae bacterium
GGCGGTGAAAACAGTGGAAAAGTCTGCAAACCCGCTCCCCGCCTTGCCTGCCTGCCGCTTTCCCGTCGGGGAAAAACGGTGGGAAAAATCTGAAAAAGTGAAAAGTCTTTTTGTTTTCCACCGCCGTGTGGAAGGTTGCGGAAATTTTGGGGAAAAGCTGTGAAAAAAAGCGGTCGGTTTTTGAAAACTTCGGTCGCTTTTTCGGTGGAAAGGCGGTGAAAGGTCGGTGCAAAGGCTGCGCAAAAACGGTGGAAACCGCAAAACGCGCGCTTTCCCGTTCGCCGTTTGTGGAAAAGGGGAAAGTTTTGACGGGAAAAATGCACTACATAATAAAGGTATAAAATATATATGTGGCATCCCGATGACTCGGGATGCACATACGGTCAGCCTTCGCTGATGTTTTTGATGATATCGTTGACGGTGTTTTTGAACACGGAATCCTTTTCCATGCGCTCCTCCACCTTGCGGATGGCATAGACGATGGTGGAGTGATCCCTTGCGCCGAACTCGTCGCCGATGGACTGCATGGGCAGACCCGTGACGTTGCGCATGACATATTCCGCCACCTGCCGCGCCTGCGAAATGGGGGCGCTGCGCTTTTGCGAGCGGATGTCCTCGGGCTTCACCATCATGCTGCGCGCCACCTCGGAAATGATCCGATCGACCGTCACGGTCACCGGCTGGTTGTCGTTGCGGATGTCGCGGATGGCATTCTGTGCGGTGAGCACCGACAGCTTTTCACCCTTGAGCATATATTGCGCTTTCATGTTCTTAACAACGCCTTCCAGCTGCCGCACGTTGCTTTTGAGCTGACCGGCAATATATTCGGCGATGTCGTCGGAGATCGGAATGTCGAGCGACTCCGCCTTGCGGCGGATGATGGCAATACGGGTCTCCAAATCCGGCGGCTGAATGTCCGCCATGAGTCCCATCTCGAAACGATTGCGCAATCTGTCCGAAAGCGTTGCGATCTCCTTCGGCGGACGGTCGGACGTCAGGATGATCTGTTTATTGTTGGAATGTAAGAAATCAAACGTGTGGAAGAATTCTTCCTGTGTGCTTTCCTTGCCCGCAAGGAACTGTATGTCGTCCACCAGCAGCACGTCCACCTGACGGTATTTGGCGCGCAGATCGGCGGTCGTGTGCTTCTGAATGGCTTCGATGATTTCGTTGGTCATCGTTTCCGCCTTGGTGTAGAAGATCTTGGCGGCGGGCATATTTTTGCGGATCTCGTTGCAGATGGCATAGAGAAGATGCGTTTTGCCCAGTCCCGAGCCGCCGTAGATGAACAGCGGGTTATACTGCACGGCGGGCTTTGTCGCCACCGCCTGCGACGCGGCATAGGCAAATTTGTTTGACGAGCCGACAATGAAGTTGTCAAAGGTGAAATTCGCCTCAAAGCTCACGGCCGTTTCCGGTGCCGCCGGCGTTTCCTGCTTGGTTTCCACGGCAGGCACTTCTCTTGCTATGATTTTGAGCCCCAGCGGAATACCCAAAACGTGCTGAAACGCGTTCATGATGCGCTCGGCGTAATTCTCCAGAATAATACGGCGCTGATAGTTCGTGTTGACATAGACCACCATCTCACCGTCCTTGATGGCATACGGCTCGATGCCCGCGATCCACACGTCAAAAACCACCTGCGGCATTCCGTCGACCGTCCGCAGATAGCGCTCGACGCCTTCCCATACTTCCTTTATGGATTCCATACGTATAAAAACTCCTCATTCACCCGAAAGGCATAAATATCTATACTACTATTGTAGCATGAAACCCGAAAAATTTCAAACACTTTTCCACAATTTTTCGGGGAAAAGAGAAAAAAACGGAAAGAAAAAAACTTGACTTTTGTATGAGGGTTAGTATATAATAGGTCTTTGCAAGGTTTAGGTGATTGTCGCCGCAAAATTTGCGGTGTTCAGACGGATCTCGAAAGGAGGACGAAACATGCTTCGTACCTATCAGCCGAAGAAACGGCATCGCAAAATGGAACATGGTTTCCGCAAAAGAATGTCTACTGCGAACGGCCGCAAGGTGCTTGCCCGCAGAAGAGCAAGAGGCAGAAAGCAGCTCAGCTACTGAGATTGCCGACGTCAAAGCAAAAGGCCACTGTTAAGTGGTCTTTTTTTGCACAAGGAGGACTTTGCGTGAAGGAAACGGTGCTGCGGGAAAATAAGGATTTTCGCACGCTCTATTATCGCGGCGCATCCTGGGTTCAGCCGGAGCTGATCGTTTTCGCGCGCAAAAACCGCCTTTCCTATACCCGCACCGGCATCACCACCGGCAAAAAGGTCGGAAAGGCACACCGCCGCTCCCGCTGTCGGCGGGTCATCCGCGCGGCATACAGGGCGCTTGCCCCCGCAGTGAAGCCGGGCTATGACCTGGTGTTCGTCGCCAGGGCAAAGACCGCGTTTGTCAAAAGCACAGAGCTTGAAAAAACGATGGAGCGCGCTTTGAGAAAGCTCGGCGTGATGCAGACATGAAACGGCTGTTTGTTGCGCTCATCCGGTTTTATCAGCGGGCGATCTCCCCGAAGCATCCCCCATCGTGTCGCTTTGTGCCCACCTGCTCCGCCTATGCGATCGAGGCGATCGAACGCTTCGGCGCTTTGCGCGGCGGCGCACTGGCCCTGTGGCGCATTCTGCGCTGCAATCCCTTTTGCAAGGGCGGGTATGATCCCGTTCCGGAGAAAAAACAAAAACACCACTGATCGGACACCCCCACCCGTCTCTTATCTCCGGAGACCCCACCGTCCGATTCTCGTAAAAAAGGAGGCTAAAAAATGGGTATATTCAGCATTTTCGCAAAACCGCTCGGCTGGCTGATGTCGGTGATGTACAGCTGGATCGGCAGCTATTTTCTGACGATTTTGCTGTTCACGCTGCTCATCCGTCTGCTCATGTTCCCGCTGTTTCTGCATCAGCAGAAGACCTCTGCCGACCGCGCAAAGCTGGCGCCGCGGCTGGAGCGGCTGCAGAAAAAATATGCAAAGGACCCGAAAAAGCTGCAGGAAAAGCAGATGGAGCTGTATCAGAAGGAAGGCGTGAAGATGACCGCCGGCTGTCTGCCGTCCATCATCACCATGCTCATCCTTTTCAGCGTTATCGCGGTGATCTATAAGCCGCTTTCCTATCTGCACAAAATTCCCGACGCCGCCATCAATGCATCCACGACGGCGCTCACCGAAATGAAAAACGATGCCGGCGAAGCCATCATCAAGAAAAACGAGCTTTCCGGCTATTATAACGAGCTGGGACTTCTGCGCTATGCGACGCAGTATCCCGAGGTCATCAAGGGCGCGCTCACCAAGGCGGCAACCGAGGATGCCTCTGTCGGCAACCCCGACGAGCTGTATACCGAAATCCTGGAGGTCAAGGAAGAATTCCAGTTCTTCGGTGTTTCGTTCCTCGACCTGCCGTGGCAGGGAGGCAAGTTCAACTGGCTGTGGCTGGTTGCTATTTTGTCCGGCGTGACCGCGCTCGGCACCAGCCTTTTGTCCATGCACTACACGAAAAGCTCCATGCCGCAGCAGCCGGGACAGGGCTGCTCCATGAATGCGATGATGTATGTGATGCCGCTGTTTTCGCTGGTCATTTCGTTCGGCGTGCCCGCGGGCGTCGGCATTTACTGGATCTTCTCCAACCTGCTTGCCATGGTGCAGACGGTCGTGGTGAATCAGATCTATAACCCCGCGAAGATCCGCGCCCAGGCGGAGATCGAATATGAGGAGCGCCGCCGCCGCAAAAAAGAGGACAAGGAACGCCTGAAGGAAGCGCGCATCCGCGAGCAGCAGGCATGGCAGAAAGCGCAAAACGAAGAAGCACAGAAAAAGAAAAACCCGCAAAAGCCGCAGCAGACGCCGACATTGCCGGTGGAGACCGCAGCACTGCGTGAGGACGAAGCCGAAAGCGGCGAGGAGGAAACGGACAATGGCTAAGGAACTGATCATGAAAGCGGCAACCGTGGAGCAGGCAAAAGCGAAGATCGCCGCTGCTTTCGGTGTCGAAGAAGAAAAAATCACCTTTGAGGTGCTGCAGCAGCCGCAGAAAAAGACGTTCGGTCTTTTCGGCGGTGCAGACGCCGAGGTGCGCGGCACGCTGAAAGAGAACGATCCCGCCGAGGCGGCGAAGGCGTTTCTTCTGAAGGTGCTGGAGAGAATGGGCGTTGTCGGTGCAACCGTGAACGTCCGTGTGGAAAATGAGACCTGCGTGCTTGCCATCGAGGGCGAGGATCTCGGCTTCATCATCGGCAGACGCGGTGAAACGCTGGACGCGCTGCAGTATCTCACGGGGCTTGTCGCCAACCGTGTGGACAGCAGCTACTATCGTATCAACATCGACATCGGCAACTATCGTGAGAAACGGGAGCAGACGCTGGTGTCGCTGGCAAAGCGCATCGGTGAGAAAGCCGCAAAGACCGGCAGACGCACCTCGCTGGAGCCGATGAACCCCTATGAGCGCCGCATCATTCACACGGCGGTGCAGGAGATCGAGGGCGCGACCTCGTGGAGCGTCGGCAGCGATGCCGCGCGCCATGTCGTGATCGGCCCGTCCGACGATAACCCGATGAAGAACAACAGCCGTCCCCGTCGCCGTCGCGGCGGCAACGGCGGCAACCGTTCGAACGGTGAAAACCGTGCGCGCCGCTCCGAGGGCGAGCGCACCGTCGGTGCAGCGCCCGAGCACATCGAGCGCCCCGTGCGCCGCGAGCGCACCCCGCGTGACGCGGATGTGGTCGCGCCCAACCGCCCCGTGCGGCAGTTCGTCCCCCGCAGCAATCCGCTGCCGATGGCGGACGGCGCCACCCCGCAAAAGACCGAGTCCGAGCGTGAAAAATCCGCCTCGCTCTACGGCCGCATTGATCTGTAACAGCACAAAAAAAAAGACCGACTGGAATTTTCAGTCGGTCTTTTTTCATGGTGTGTCGTCTGTTTCTTCCAGCATTTCCGCCGTGACGATATGTACCGGCTTTTGTGCCTTTTTGCACGCGTCGATGACAAAGGCGCTGCCGCGGGACGTTTCGTCCCAAAACACCAGCACCTCGTCCGCATAGTCGACGATCTGCAGGTTGCGCTTGAGAGGTGCGCCGCGTCCGAAGCGCTCATAGTCCGGCAGAAATTCCGTCAGCGGAATTTGCCGCTCCTCGGCAAACGCCGCCGCGCAGCGGTCGATGCCCAAAGCGCCGCCCGAAACGATCTCCGAAACGTTTGCGGGCACAAAACGCTCCAGGTGCCGCACCGTCAGTGTGCGCGAGCCGACAATGGCAAGCTTCATGATGACTCCCCCTTTTTTATTCTTTTCCCCATCTGTTATATAGTATAGCACAAACCGATAGATATACGCAAGTGCGTATACGCATCCGCGAAAATTTGGGTACAATAAAGGGAGCGAAATGCAATTTAGGCGGAAGGAACGCCCCGTTTGGGGCTTTGACGGTGATGTCATGCGGGTCAAGGATGCGATCGTTTACCGTTTACAGACATTGTGCAGCGCACGACATATACGCTATAACGAGCTTGCCGTGCGGTCGGGCGTGACACCCTCAACGGTATACAGTCTCATGCAAAAGGAGCGGCAGGACATATCAGTCACCACCGTGAAAAAGCTGTGCGACGGGCTGGACATCTCCATCGCCGAATTTTTTGACGACGACATCTTCCGCGAGCTCGAGCAGGAAATACAATGATCTATGTATAGGATACCATCCCTTTTGCGATCCGTCAATGGTTTATGCCGACAGCGCGACGGGGCTTGCGGGTCTTGCCGTCGTGTGATATAATATAGGCATCATTTTTGTGGGAGTGAGCATGGCGATGGATTTCAAAAATCGGGATCGGTTCATCAATCTCGGCATCACGATTTCGGTTCTGCGCAAGCTGCGGGGCATGTCGCAGGAGCAGCTGGCGGAAAAAGCGAACATCAGCCGCTCCCACCTGAGCGCCATTGAGGCGCCGAACATGGTGCGGGCGTTTTCGCTGGAAGCGCTGTATGACATTGCGGATGCGCTGGAGATCGAACCGGGCGCGCTGCTGGACGCCGCCGCATCTCCGCTCTATAAAAAATAACACAAACGGGAGACACTTCAAAAAAGTGTCTCCCGTTTTTTTCATCCGACCCTGTCGGATTTCATCGCGGCGCGATTTCATCTGCGCGGGGCAAGGAAATCGCCCCACGCGGATTTCTTCCGCCCGATGGGCGGACAGCACTTCCCCACATCGGCGGCTTTCGGCGCTGCGGCGGACAACGCCGCGCAGGCGGCGGGATGTTCGGCTGCTGCATCAGGACTTGTCCCCCGATTTGCCGACAAGTCCGCAGAGAAAGCTGAAAAACACCGCCGCGGCAATGCCGCCCGCCGTCGCGGTCAAGCCGCCCTGCAGCACGCCGAAGATGCCGTTTTTCGCCACCAGCTCTTCCACACCCTTTGCCAGCGTATACCCGAAGCCCGTCAGCGGCACGGTCGCGCCCGCACCCGCAAATTTTACCAGCGGTGCATATACCCCCACCGCCGTCAGTGCCACGCCCAGCGTCACAAACAGCACCAAGATCCGCGCGGGCGTCATTTTGGTGTAGTCGATGAGCAACTGCCCCACGACACAGATCGCACCGCCCACCAAAAACGCTTTCAAAAGCATCAGAAGATCCATTGCGTTCACCTCACCGTTAGCATATCCGCCGGCAAAGTGATTATACTAATTTTGAGGCAAAAATATATACCAAAAGTATTTTTGCACGAAAAATCAACAAAAAGGAGTCAAACACGATGCCGGAACTGAAAGGAACAAAGACAGCGGCAAACCTTGCCGCCGCATTCGCAGGGGAGTCGCAGGCGCGCAACAAATACACCTTCTATGCCCACAAAGCGAAAAAGGACGGGTTTGAGCAGATCGCCGCCCTGTTCACCGAGACCGCCGACAACGAGCGGGCGCACGCGAAAATCTGGTTTTCGCTGCTGCACGGCATGCCCGAAACGGCAAACAACCTGAAGGACGCCGCCGACGGCGAGCATTTCGAGTGGGTCGATATGTATGAGACGTTCGCGAAAGAGGCGCGCGCGGAAGGCTTCGAGGATATCGCGCGAAAATTTGAGGAGGTCGGCAAGATCGAGAAGGCGCACGAGGAGCGCTTTCGCGCTCTGCTGAAAAACGTGGAGAACGGGAGAGTGTTTTCAAAAGAGGGGGACGCCGTGTGGATCTGCCGCAACTGCGGGCACATCGCGATCGGCAAGACCGCCCCCGCCGTCTGCCCCGTCTGCGGCGAAAAGCAGAGCTATTTCGAGGAACGGGCACAAAATTACTGACGGACACTTGCGGGCGCGGCGATAGTGTGCTATACTTTCTTTAATTCTACGATTTTCGCGGGAGGAAAGTATGCATATTGTCAACGATCGGCAGCGCGCGCTCATGGCGTGGCTGATAGAAAAGCTGGGGCTGCCCGGCGATCCCGACACCGTGAACACCCAGGCGCTCATCGAAACGGCGCTCAGCACGGTGCAGCGGGACGGTGTGGACAAGCTCATTTCGTATCTCGCGGGCAGCGACTATTACAGAGCGCCTGCATCCACGCGGTTTCACGGCAACTATGCCGGCGCGCTTGCGGAGCACAGTCTCAACGTCACCGCGCTGCTGATGCAGAAAAACGAGCAGCTTGCCCTCGGCATCCCGCAGGAGAGCTGTCTGCTTGCGGGGCTGTGCCACGACCTGTGCAAGGTCAATTTTTACACGGTGGACTATCGCAATCAAAAGGTCTATGCCCCGAACGGCTCCAAATCCGACCAAAAGGGGCGCTTTGACTGGCAGACCGTACCCGTGTTCGTCATCGAGGACGCTTTCCCCTGCGGTCACGGCGAAAAGTCCGTCATCATGCTGCAGAATTTCATGCGCCTGACGCAGGAAGAAATTCTCATGATCCGCTGGCACATGGGGCCGTTTTCCTCGTCCACGAACGATTATGATTTCAGCAACGCCGTGGATTTCAAGCCCGAGATCGTTGCCCTGTTTACCGCCGACATGGAAGCGTCGGCACTGTTCGAAGAAACGCGACACTGAGGAGAAACTGTCATGCTCAAAAAATATCTGATCGTCTTTTTCGTTTCCATGGTGCCGCTCATCGAGCTGCGCGGCGCGATCCCGATCTCACAGCTGCCGTCGGTGGGTCTGCCGCTTTGGCAGGCATACATCGTCAGCATCGTCGGCAACATGCTCCCCGTTCCGATCATTTTCCTGTTTGCCCGCCGCGTGCTGGAATGGGGCAAGGATAAGAAATATATCGGCAAATTCTTCACCTTCTGCCTTGAAAAAGGGCACAAGGGCGGTGAGAAGCTGCAACAAAAAGCGGGGCGCGGACTTTTCTGGGCGCTGATGCTGTTTGTCGCCATCCCCCTGCCGGGCACGGGTGCCTGGACGGGCACGCTGGCGGCGAGCCTGCTCGACATGGATTTCAAAAAAAGCAGCCTTGCCGTGATGCTCGGCGTGCTGATCGCGGGCGGCATCATGGGTGCTGCCAGCGCGGGGCTGTTCGGCGCGATCGGCGCGCTGTTCTCATGAGCCGCCGCCTTTTTGCGGCGCTCGCGGCGCTTTTCCTGCTGCTTCTTGTCGGCTGCGGGGACAAAAGCGACGACGCTTTTGCACAGAACAGGGACCGCCTTGTCGGCACATGGCGCATGACCGCCTATGCCGACGAGAGCGGCAAGACCTATGATTTCACCGATGAGGACGTGATCTTCACCTATAACGCCGACGGCACGGGCAAAAAGACGGTCGCGGGCAAGGTGGAATACACCCTCACCTATTCCTATGACGGTGAGCATCTCTACACCACCGCCGCCTATCCCGACACCGGCAAGGTGCAGCTGCGCAACGACCTCTGCACCGCGACAGCGGACACCCTCACGGTGTTTTCCTATGACGAAAATGCGACCGTCACGCTGGTGCGCGTGAAGGAATGATAATGTCTGAAAAAACCCGCCTTTCCCCATGGGGAAAGGCGGGTTTTGTGATGATTCTATTTAGTGCTTTGCCTTGATGGCATCCTTTGCCTTTGCGGCAATGTTTGCGGCGCAGAGACCGAAAAGCGGCAAAAGCTCCTTTGCCGGGCCGGATTTGCCGAAGGTGTCCTCGACGCCGACGCGCAGCACCGGCACAGGCACGGTCTCGCAGATCACTTCCGCGACCGCGCTGCCCAGTCCGCCGATGATGTTGTGCTCCTCGGCGG
>URNF01000087.1 GCA_900549155.1 uncultured Oscillospiraceae bacterium
CGTCACGGGCTTGTCGGGGAAGATCTTGATCCAGACCTGACCGCCACGCTTGATATAACGGGTCATGGCGACACGGGCTGCTTCGATCTGACGGGAGGTGATCCACGCAGGCTCGGTGGCCTGCAGACCGAACTGACCGTAGGTGACGGTGTTGCCGCGCATGGCTTTACCGGTCATACGGCCTCTGTGAACGCGGCGGTATTTGACTCTCTTAGGTAACAGCATTACTTACGGCCTCCTTCACGCTCACGACGGGGCTTCGCAGCACCGGCAAGCACTTCGCCGCGGTAGATCCAGACCTTAACGCCGATCCGACCGTAGGTGGTGTTTGCTTCCGCAAAGCCATAATCAATGTCCGCACGCAGCGTCTGCAGCGGGATGGTACCCTCGTGATACTGCTCGGTGCGGGCGATTTCCGCGCCGCCCAGACGGCCGGAAACCTGCGTTTTGATACCCTTGGCGCCCAGCCGCATCGCGCGACCGATCGCCTGCTTCATCGCACGGCGGAAAGCGATACGCTTTTCGAGCTGCTGTGCAATGTTCTCTGCAACCAGCTGTGCGTCGGCATCGGGGTTCTTGACCTCCACGATGTTCAGCGAGGTGGGCTTCTCCAGCATCTTCTCGCAGGTGAGACGCAGCTTTTCGATCTCCGTGCCGCCCTTGCCGATGACGATGCCGGGCTTTGCACAGTGAATGTTGACCTTGACACGGGAGGCGTCACGCTCGATCTCGATCTTGGAGACACCGGCAGCATATAAGGTCTTTTTCAGATATTTCCGCAGGTTGTGGTCGGAAACCAGCGTATCGCCGAAGTCCTTGTCGGCGACGAACCAACGGGAATCCCAGTTTTTGATAATGCCGACCCGCAGGCCATGGGGATTAACTTTCTGTCCCATAATTTACCTCCTCCTCGCTTATTCTTTTTCCTTAAGCACTAAGGTGATGTGTGAAGTTCTCTTTTCGATGCGGAACGCTCTGCCCTGTGCGCGCGGGCGGATTCTCTTGAGAATCGGGCCGGGGCACGCATAGCATTCGGAAACATACAGCGTGTCGCGGGCGAGGTTCAGATTGTTTTCCGCATTGGCAACGGCAGATTTCAGCAGCTTCGCGATCGGCTCGCACGCCGCCTTGGGGGTAAACTTGACAATCGCCATCGCTTCGTCAACCGGCTTGTTGCGGATGAGGTCGAGAACGATCTTCACTTTACGCGGGGAAATACGGACATAAGTAGCTTGTGCCCTTGCTTCCATGAGGTTTCTCTCCTTTCCATCCATCAGCCGGTGGTTTTGGAACCCACGTGACCCTTGAAGGTGCGGGTGGGGGCAAACTCACCTAATTTGTGACCGACCATGTCCTCGGTAATGTATACCGGAACATGCTTACGACCGTCATGCACGGCGATCGTGTGACCGACGAAATCCGGGAAGATCGTGGAGGAACGGCTCCAGGTCTTCAGGATCCGCTTTTCGCCGGAGGCATTCATTTCCTGAATCCTTTTCAGCAGAACAGGCTGCACGAAAGGACCCTTCTTTACGCTTCTGCTCATAAATATTGATCTCCTTTCGCTTACTTGCCGCCGCGGCGCTTCACGATAAACTTATCGGAGCGGTTGTGCGTCTTGCGCGTCTTATAGCCCATAGCCGGCTTGCCCCACGGGGTAACCGGTCCGGGACGGCCGATCGGGGATTTGCCCTCGCCGCCGCCGTGCGGGTGATCGCAGGGGTTCATGACGGAACCGCGCACCTGCGGACGCCAGCCGAGGTGACGCTTGCGACCGGCCTTGCCGAGCTTCTGATTGGAATATTCCACATTGCCGACCTGACCGATGGTCGCTTTGCACTCCATCGGCACATAGCGCATCTCGCCGGAGGGCAGACGCACCATCGCGAGCGCGCCTTCCTTGCCCATCAGCTGCGCCATCGCACCGGCGGCACGGGCAAGCTGAGCGCCCTTGCCGGGATACAGCTCCACGTTGTGGATGAACGTACCGGTCGGGATGTTCGCGAGCGGCAGCGCGTTGCCGGGCTTGATGTCCGCGTCGGCGCCGTTGGCGACGGTGTCGCCGACCTTGATGCCGACCGGCGCCAGGATATAGCGCTTGTCGCCGTCCTCATACTGCACCAGCGCGATGTGCGCGGTACGGTTCGGATCATACTCCAGCGTCAGCACAGTGCCGACGCCCTCTTTACCGCGCTTGAAGTCGATGATACGATACTTCCGGCGGTTGCCGCCGCCGCGATGGCGGACGGTGATGCGACCGTAGCTGTTACGGCCGGCTTTCTTGTTCTTGGGAGCCAACAGGCTCTTCTCCGGTCCGGTCTTGGACAGACCGCTGTAGTCGATGACGGACATACCACGCTGACCGGGAGTCGTCGGCTTATACAATTTCATAGCCATTCCGAAATTCTCTCCTTTACTTGGCTTTGCGGGATCGTCGTGACCGCTTTGCAGCCACCGCATCCCATACGTTGCCTTGCGGGACAAAACCCGCTTTCATCCTGATCTACAGGGATCAGAACATACCGTCGAAGAACTCGATCGTCTTGGAGTCCTCCGTCAGCGTGACGACAGCCTTTTTCCAGTCGGAGGTGTAACCCTCGTTACGACCCATGCGACGGAGATGACCCTTCATGCTGATGGTGTTGACTTTTGCGACCTTGACGCCGAAGATCTCTTCCACTGCGTATTTGATCGCGATTTTGTTCGCGTCCTTCTTCACACGGAAGGTGTATTTCTTTTCGGGAAGGACAGAGACGGCTTTCTCGGTGATAACCGGAGCCAGAATGATGTCGCGTGCGTTCATCATCTGTATACCTCCTCAATCTTTGCAACGGCATCCTTCACGACAATCAGCTTGTCGGCATTGAGGATGTCATAGGTGTTGATCGTGTTGACCAGTGCGGTCTTGACACCGGGGATGTTGCGTGCGGACTTCACCGCAACGTCGTTCTTCTCCGGCAGGACCAGCAGCACCTTGCGATCCGCATTGAGCGCGGTCAGCATGGCGGCAACGGTCTTCGTCTTGATCTCGTCCAGCTTCAGCTCGTCGAGCACCAGCAGCGCGCCGTCCGCCACCTTCGAGGACAGAGCGGACTTCAGAGCCAGTCTGCGCATCTTCCTGGGCAGGACGTAGTTATAGGAGCGCGGCTTCGGGCCGAGGGCGATACCGCCATGCGTCCACTGGGGAGCGCGGATAGAACCCTGACGGGCGTGACCCGTGCCCTTCTGTCTCCAGGGCTTTCTGCCGCCGCCGCTCACTTCGGTGCGGGTCTTGGTGGACTGGGTGCCCTGGCGCTGATTTGCCAGATAATTCACAACCGCGCTGTGCAGAACGGCTGCGTTCGGCTCGATACCGAAGATGTCGGCGGACAGTTCCATCTCGCCGGCCTCTTTGCCGAGCATGTTATAAATCTTTACAGTAGGCATTCAAAATCCTCCTCCCTTAGGCTTTCTTGACGGTGTCGGAAAGCACCACGATGCCGTTCTTCGGGCCGGGGACGGCGCCGCGGACAGCGATGAGGTTGTTTTCCGCATCGACCTTGACCACCACGAGGTTCTGAACGGTCACGCGCTCAGAGCCGAGGTGTCCGGCGCCCTTCATGCCCTTATAGACACGGGACGGCGTGGAGCACGCGCCGAGAGAACCGGCGTGACGCGCCACAGGACCGGAACCGTGGGTCTCCTTCAGGCGGCTGTGGTTCCAGCGCTTGATCGCGCCGGCATAGCCCTTACCCTTGCTGGTGCCGACCACATCGATGTGATCGCCCGCCGCAAAGACGTCCGCCTTCACGATGTCGCCGACGTTGACAGCGTCGGTGTTGTCCAGACGGAACTCACGCAGCGTGCGCTTGGGAGCAACCTCGGACTTGTCAAAGTGGCCTTTGAGGGGTTTGGTGACATGTTTCGGGGAAACATCACCGAAGCCGTACTGCACGGCGGCATAGCCGTCGTTCTCAACGGTCTTCTTCTGGACAACCACGCAGGGGCCCGCCTCAATGACGGTAACCGGAACGACATTGCCCTTTTCGTCGAAGATCTGCGTCATGCCGACCTTCTTGCCGATGATACCTTTTTGCATAGTGTATACCTCCTTGGTTATTGGTTGACCGAAGACACTTTTTCACGACGCGGCGGCTTTCCTTTCGGAGTTCCGGGCGGCGCGCTTTCGTGTTCCGATCAACATGACCTCGCTTTCAGGAAATCTGACAAGCCGTAAGAGCCTTACAGCTTGATTTCGATTTCCACACCGGCGGGGAGTTCAAGGCCCGTCAGGGCCTCAACGGTCTTGTTGGACGGTCTGAGGATATCGATCAGACGCTTGTGGGTGCGGGTTTCGAACTGCTCACGGGAATCCTTATACTTGTGAACAGCGCGCAGGATGGTGACGACCTCTTTCTCGGTCGGCAGCGGCACGGGACCGGAAACTCTTGCACCGGTGCGGCGCGCGGTCTCCACGATCTTCTCTGCTGCCTGATCGACCAGCTGGTGGTCATACCCTTTGATACGAATACGGATTTTTTCTTTGACTGCCACTGAAAAACGCCTCCTTAAATTGTAGTTGGCGGGCGACGCTGAAACCGTACACACCGCCGGGTGTTTCTTTCCCGGCCGTTAAAAAAACCGGATCACTGCGTCCGGAATCGGTCAAGCGTCCTGCTGCATATCGGACAGCATCGCAAGGAAGGAGCGCACACCGTTGGGGAGCGGCGTTCCCTGCCGTCAGACATCATGCAGTATTTCTTGTCGCCCGGTTTGAAATCGGACATACTCAGCGGAAAAACCGGCAAAACCTGCCGCAACCTCCCGCGTCATCGCATATCGTGCAGTCTCGTCACGGCGAAAAACGGGCATACTTCACCCACTTCTCGCAGTCACGCCTAATTATAATACTACAGAAATGCACGGAATGCAAGCATTTTTTTCGATTTCCCGAAAAAATTTTTGCACCCGTGCATCGGTGTCATTGTATATCGTCCGTATCCCGAAACTGCTGGCGGTAGAGCGTGGCATACATGCCGTTTGCGGCAAGCAGCGTTTCGTGATCGCCCTGCTCGGTGATCCTGCCGTCGTCGATGACGGCGATCTCGTCCGCATTTTTGATGGTGGACAGGCGGTGCGCCACCACCAGCGTCGTCCTGCCGCGGCACAATTCGTCGAGCGCCTGCTGAATGAGAATCTCGGTCGTGTTGTCCAGCGCGCTTGTCGCCTCGTCCAGAATGAGGATGGGCGGATTTTTCAGAAATACCCGCGCAATGCACAGCCGCTGCTTCTGTCCGCCCGACAGCCGCACGCCACGTTCGCCGATCACCGTGTCATAGCCGTCGGGCATCGCGGTCACAAATTCATGGATGTTGGCGCGCTTTGCCGCCGCGATGACCTCGTCCTCGGTCGCGTCCGGCTTGCCGTAGAGAATGTTGTCCCGCACCGTCGCATTGAACAGGTACACATCCTGCTGCACGATGCCGATGTTGCGGCGCAGCGATGCAGCGGTGATGTTCCTGATCGACATGCCGTCGATGAGGATGTCCCCCGCCGTGAGTGAATAGAACCGCGGAATGAGGTGGCAGATGGTGGTCTTGCCGCCGCCCGACGGTCCGACCAGTGCAAAGGTCGCCCCTGCGGGAATGTCCATCGAAACATCGGTCAGCACCGGCTCCTCGTCGCCGTAGCCGAACGTGACGTGCCGCAGCGACACCGCGCCCGCGACCCTGCCGACCGGCTGCGCCTGCGGCAGATCGACCTCTTCCGGCACGTCCATGATCTCCACATAGCGTTCAAATCCGGCAACGCCGCTCTGGAACTGCTCCATAAAACGGATGAGCGTGTTGACAGGGTTGAGAAACAGCCCGACCGACACCACAAAGGCGGAATAGTCGGCAAAGGAGATGCTGCCGTTATACAGAAACAGGCCGCCCGCAATGAGGATCACCACATTGAAAATGTCGGAAACAAAGGTCGTCGAGGAATGGAACTCACCCATCGAGCGGTAGGCATCGCGGCTTGCCTCGCGGAAATCCTTGTTGCCCTCTTCAAACTTTTCAATTTCCAGATCGGCATTCGTGAACGCCTTTGTCACGCGGATGCCGGAAATGCTGCTTTGCAGCGCGGCGTTGATCTTGGCGATGGACTGACGGCTTTTCTGAAACGCGCGGCGCATCTTGTTGCGCGTCAGCGCCGAGATCACCACCAACAGCGGCACACAGGCAAACACGATCAGCGCCAACCCGACATGGATGCTCAAAAGATAGACAAACGCGACCACGATGGAGATGGTGCAGGTGATCGCCATTTCCGGCCCGTGGTGCGCCAGCTCGCTGACATCGGTGAGGTCGTTTGTGAGACGCGACATGATCTTGCCTGTTTCATGCGTGTCGAAAAAGGAAAACGGCAGCCGCTCCAGATGGGCAAACAGATCGCTGCGCATCTGCGCCTGCATCCGCACGCCCATCATGTGCCCCTGATATTGGATGAAGAAATTGAGCAGCATCCGTACAAAGTAGATGAGCAACAAACACAGCCCATAGACCACCACGAGCCGATACCGCCTGTTCGGAATGAGATCACTGAGCATCAGCCGCGTGATGATGGGATAGAAAACGCCCATCAGCGACACGGCAAGCGACGCCGCCATGTCCATGGCGAAAAGCCGCTTGTGCGGACGGTAATAGGAAAGAAACCGTTTGAGCATATCATCACCTATATAACCCTTATTATATAATCACACAGCTATCATACCGCATCACGAAAAAAATTGCAACAAAAAAAGCCCCGCAGGGCTTTTTTGTCGGCTCCCTCTGACGAGGGAGCTGTCAGCGCAGCTGACTGAGGGAGAGAAAGCCGCACAGCGGCTTTGCCGTAGGATCAGAGACTGTCCGCAATCTCATAGATGAGCTTTTCCGTCTTTTCCCAGCCAAGGCAGGGGTCGGTGATGGACTGACCGAACACACCGCCGTCCACCTTTTGTGCGCCGTCCACCAGGTAGCTTTCGATCATGAAGCCCTTGCAAAGGCGGCGCACCTCGTCGTCATAGCGGCAGCTGTGCAGTACTTCCTTGGCAATGCGCACCTGCTCGAGATACTTTTTGCCGGAGTTGGAGTGGTTGGTGTCGACAATGACGGCGGGATTTTGCAGCTCCTCCTCGGCATACAAAGCGGCAAGCCGCTTGAGATCCTCATAGTGATAGTTCGGGAAAGCCTTGCCCGTCGCATCCACATAGCCGCGCAGAATGGCGTGGGTGTAGGGGTTGCCGTGGCTCTTCACTTCCCAGCCGCGATAGCAGAACGTGTGGTGATGCTGTCCGGCATAGATGGCGTTCATCATGACCGACAGATCGCCGCCGGTCGGGTTTTTCATGCCGGCGGGAATGTCCAGACCGCTGGCGGTGAGACGGTGCTGCTGATTTTCCACCGACCGCGCGCCGACCGCCACATAGGACAAAAGATCGCTCAGATAGCGGTGGTTTTCGGGATAGAGCATTTCGTCCGCACTGCTCATGCCGTAGTCGGTCAGCGACTGCATATGCAGCTTACGGATGGCAATGACGCCTTTGATGAGGTTGGGCTTTTCGTTGGGATCGGGATAGTGCAGCATACCCTTATAGCCCGCACCCGTGGTGCGCGGCTTGTTGGTGTAGATGCGCGGCACGATGAGCAGTTTGTCGCTGACCTTGTCCTGCACCGCGCGCAGCTTTTCGATATAGGTCAGCACCGCGTCGGCGCGATCCGCCGAGCACGGTCCGATGACCAAAAGCATCCGCGGGTCCTTGCCCTCAAAGATGGCGCGGATCTGTTCGTCGCGCTTTGCCTTCACGGCGGCGGCTTCCTCCGACAGCGGATACTGCGCCTTGATCTCCTGCGGGATCGGCAGTCTGCCGATAAATTCCATGTTCATTGTTCTTTCCCCTTTCAATCGGTCTTTTTGTCAAACAGCGCCCGCCGCGCCGAAGCGGCGCGCATGGCAGCGCGCATCCCCTCGACATCGCGGTTCACGAGCAGCTGCCGAAAGGCATCAAAGCTCTTTTCGAACGCATCCATGTGGTGCAGCAGCGCCTCGCGGTTGCTCATGAACAGCTCCGTCCACATCACGTCGTTGATCTTCGCAATGCGGGTGAGGTCGCGGAAGGAGTCGCCCGTGTATGCCTGCATATGCGGCGAGTCGTTGCAGTTCATCAGTGTCACGGCGATGCAGTGCGTCAGCTGCGACAGATAGGCGATCATGTCGTCGTGCTCCGCCACCGTCAGGCGGGAAATGCGGTAAAATCCCAGCTCCCGCCCCAGCTGCTCACACAAAGCGATCGCAGCGGGCGTGTTCTTCTCGGTCGGCGTGACGATATAGTTTGCGCCGCGAAACACGCTGTCGTCGCTGTGCTCCACGCCATACAGCTCTCTGCCCGCCATCGGGTGCGCCGCGATAAATTCCACATCGGGGCGCAGCATATCCTGCACCGTTCCCACAACGCAGCCCTTGACGCCCGTCAGGTCGGTAATGACCGTCCCTGCGGAAAAATACTGCTGATTTTCCTTGATCCATTCAATGAACGTGTGCGGATACAGAGCAAAAACGATCAGCTCCGATCCCGCGATCAGCTCCGGCTCGATCGCCGTCGTGCCATAGGCAATGATACCCTCCCGCAGCGCATAATCGACAGAGGACTGCTCCTTTGTGATGGCGGACACGCGATAGCCGCGGCGGGTGAGCGCCTTGGCATAGCTGCCGCCCATCAGCCCGAGTCCCACGATCAGAATGCGGGTATTTTTATTCAGTGTCATGCTTTACTACCTCCACGCCCAAAGCGGACAACCTCTCGAAAAAGTCGGGAAAGCTCTTGGCGACCGCCTCCGCTCCCGTGATCGCGCCGTCGAGCGCCGTCAGAAGCACCGCAAGTGCCATGACGATGCGGTGGTCGTTGTGGCCGCAAAGCGGCTCTGTCGGCGGGTGCAGCTCCTTTGGAAACACCACCACCGAATCCTCATAG
>URNF01000088.1 GCA_900549155.1 uncultured Oscillospiraceae bacterium
GGCCCCGGCGCGGGCGTGCACGGCGGCGAGATCGTCTACAGCGGCCCTGCCGCAGAGATCGTCAACTGCGCGCAATCGGTGACGGGACAGTATCTGAGCGGCAAAAAGCGCATCCCCGTCCCCGCAAAGCGGCGCAGCGGCAACGGGCATCTTCTGACGGTGCGCGGCGCAGCGGAAAACAATCTGAAGCACATCGACGTGTCCTTCAAGGAGGGCGCTTTCAACGTCGTGACCGGTGTTTCCGGCAGCGGCAAATCGTCGCTTGTGAATGAAATTCTGTATAAACGGCTGGCGGCGGATCTAAACGGCGCGTCCACCCATCCGGGCAAGCATGACAGCCTGGAGGGGCTGGAGTTTTTCGACAAGGTCATCGACATCGACCAGGCGCCGATCGGCAGAACGCCGCGCTCCAACCCCGCGACCTACACGGGCGTTTTCAACGACATCCGCGAGCTGTTCGCGTCCACGAACGACGCCAAAATGCGCGGCTATTCCGCAGGACGTTTCTCCTTCAACGTCAAGGGCGGCAGATGCGAGGCGTGTCAGGGCGACGGCATTTTGAAGATCGAGATGCACTTTTTGCCGGATGTGTATGTGCCGTGCGAGGTGTGCAAGGGCAAACGGTATAACCGCGAGACGCTTGAAGTGCAATATAAAGGCAAGAACATCAGCGACGTGCTGAAAATGACGGTGGAAGAGGGGGTCGCGTTCTTCGAAAACCAGCCCCGCATCGCCCGCAAGCTGCAAACGCTTGCGGAGGTGGGGCTTGGCTATATCGAGATCGGGCAGCCCGCCACCACGCTGTCCGGCGGCGAGGCGCAGCGCGTGAAGCTGGCGACGGAGCTTTCCAAGCGCTCCACGGGCAAGACGGTGTATATTCTCGATGAACCGACCACGGGACTGCACACAGCGGACGTGCATCAGCTTTTGGGAATTTTGCAAAAGCTGGTGGACGGCGGCAACACCGTCGTCGTGATCGAGCACAACCTCGATGTCATCAAAAGCGCCGACTATGTCATTGACCTCGGCCCTGAGGGCGGCGACCGCGGCGGCACGCTGGTGGCGGCGGGAACGCCCGAGGAGATCGCGGAAAATCCCGCATCCTATACAGGACAATATCTGAAACGCGTCCTGCGGGGCTAGAATTTACAATTCCGACATACACTGTCACCCATGATGCGCTATCATATACTGTAAGGTAGGGGGGCGGCGGATGTTCGGATATGTGCAGATCTGTAAACCCGAGCTGAGGATGCGGGAATATGAGCAATATCGCGGCGTGTATTGCAGTCTTTGCAAAACGCTCGGCAAACGCTACGGCGCCATGCTGCGCCTGACGCTCAGCTATGACATGACGTTTCTGGCTCTGCTGACGATGGCGCTGAAACCGCAGGGCGTCGGCTTTTGCAAAAGCCGCTGCACCTATAATCCCGCCAAGCGCTGTCTTGCCTGCAGCGACACGGAAACGCTCGACAAAACGGCGGACACGGCGGCGCTGCTCAGCTTCTATCAATGTCTCGACACCGTCGGGGACGAACGCTTTTTTCACAGTCTGAAGGCGCGGCTGATGCTGCCGTTTCTGCGGCGGTATCACAAAAAGGCAAAGCTGCGGCAGCCCGCACTGGACGCACAGATCGCCGAAATGATGCAAAAGCAGGCGGCGGTCGAAGCGGCAAAGACCGCGTCAGCGGATGCGGCGGCGGAGCCGTTTTCCGCTTTCATGCAGTCGCTGTTTTCGCCGCTCGGCGAGGGCACGCAAAAAACGGTGCTTGCCCGCTTCGGCTATTGTCTCGGCAGATATATTTATCTGGCGGACGCGGCGGAGGATCTCGAAGAGGACGGCAGATGCGGACGGTATAACCCGTTTGTTTTGAGCCGCCGTGTCAATGTCAACGACCCCGCAGAGGTGGCGGCGTGCCGACAGTATGCGGGCGAGGCGCTGCGCAGCTGTCAGGCGGAATGCATCGCCGCATACGATCTTTTGGAAATTCGCCGTTTCGACGGCATTTTGAAAAACATTTTGGAATGCGGCGTGTCCGATACGCTGTCGCGTATTCTGACAAACGAACGCCAAAGGAAGGACAAACGATGAGTATGCAGGATCCGTATGCCGTTTTGGGCATTTCGCCGCAGGCGACCGACGCCGAGGTGAAGGCAGCCTATCGCGAAATGGCGCGCAAATATCATCCCGATAACTATACCGACAATCCGCTCTCCGATCTGGCACAGGAAAAGATGCAGGAGATCAACGAGGCATACGACACCATCATCCGCATGCGCCAGCAGGGCGGCAACGCGGGCGGCGGCGCTGCCTCTACGAACTATGCGGATGTGCGCGCGCTCATCCGCGAAAACCGCATTCTGGACGCGGAAATGCTGCTGGACGGTGTCCCTGTCGGCAGCCGCGACGCGGAATGGCATTTTCTCAAGGGCAGCGTTTTGTATCGGAAGGGCTGGCTTGAGGACGCATATACGCATTATACCGCCGCCTGCCGCATGAATCCGAACAACGCAGAATACCGTGCGGCGCAGGCGCACATGGAAGCGGGACGCCGAAACGGCGGCTACCGCACCACCAATCAGGGCGGCTGCAGCGCCTGTGACATGTGTTCGGGTCTGCTGTGTGCAGATTGCTGCTGTGAATGTATGGGCGGCGATCTGATTCGCTGCTGCTGAAAAATCGGCTCTGTGCGCTCTTTGGTGTGCACAGAGCTTTTTTGCGAAAGGAGTGTATCCTATGAAAAACGGAGCAAAGGTTGCCCTCACCGGTGTGATCTCTGCGCTGGCGGTGGTGGTGATGCTGCTGACGGTGCTGCCGACCATGCAGATCGGTCTGCCTGTGGTTGCAGGTACACTGCTTATCGTGCCGGTGGTGGAGTGCGGTGTGCGCTGGGGCGTGACCGGCTATGCGGCAACGGCGATTTTGTCGCTGCTTTTGGTGCCGTCGGTGGAGTCAAAGCTGCTTTTTTTGCTGTTTTTCGGCTATTACCCTGTGATCAAAGCGCTGATCGAGCGCCTGCGGGCAAAGCCGCTGCGCATTTTTCTGAAACTGCTGCTGTTCAACGGCTCGATGCTGCTGACATATTTTGTGCTGCTGCGGTTCACGACCGCGATCGATCCGCAGGAATTCACCATTGCGGGCGTGTATCTGCCGGGGGTGGTGCTGGCGTTCGGCAATGTGGTCTTTTTGGTGTATGACGTGGCGCTGACACGGCTTATCGGGCTGTATCTGCGCGTGTGGCAGCCGCGGGTGCGGCGGTGGCTGCATTTTTGATTTTGCAGGATGACAGATTGTTCTTGCATTTTCGGAAAAACGGCGGTATACTGAACCTTGGCGCACAGCGCCGGAGAGGAGACAAAAAGGGTATGGAAGATAATTTGATCGCGCTGATCACGGCACATATCTCAAAATTCTCCAAGGGGCAGAAGAAAATTGCCCAGTATATCGTGGAACACTATGACGAAGCGGCATTCATGACGGCGTTGCGGCTGGGTCAGACGGTCGGCACGAGCGAGTCCACAGTGGTGCGCTTTGCGGCGCAGCTCGGCTTCGACGGCTATCCGGAGATGCAGGATGCGATGCAGGAGCTGATCCGCAGCCGCCTGACGACGCTGCAGCGCATCGAGGTCAGCCGCGCACGCATGACCGACGATGAGGTGCTGGAGGACGTGATGTCCTATGATATGCAGAACATCCGCAAAACCATGGAAGAGATCCCCCGCGACGTGTTCAACGCGGCGGCGGACGCGCTGACAAAGGCGCGCAAGGTGTATATATTCGGGGCGGGCAGCTGTCAGGCGCTCGCCACCTTTGCCGCATATTATCTGCGGCTGTTTCTCGACGACGTTTGCCTCATTCAGGCAACGGGACAGTCGGAAATTTTCGAGGAAATGCTGCGCATCTCCGACGAAGACGCGGTGCTGGGCATCAGCTTCCCGCGCTATTCGAGCCGCGCGGTGAAAACCATGCATTATGCCAACCGCAAGGGCGCAAAAGTGATCGCTGTCACCGACAGCAAGGCGTCGCCCATCGCGGCGTATGCATCGCATCTTTTGCTGGCACACAGCGACATGGCGTCGGTGGTGGACTCGCTGGCGGCGCCGCTGAGCGTCATCAACGCGCTGATCGTCGCGGTGTCGCTGCGGCGGCTGGAAGCGCGGCGGGAGCTGCTCACGGAGCTGGAAAATCTGTGGAACAGCCAAGAGGTCTATCTGTCGGCGGACGAGGATGAAAACCATGCCTAAGCCGCACATTTTGGTGGTCGGCGGCGGCGCTGCCGGTCTCATTGCCGCCGGAACGGCGGCGGAAAACGGCGCATCGGTGACGGTGGCGGAGCGCAACCCGCGCATGGCGCGCAAGGTGATGATCACCGGAAAAGGGCGCTGCAACCTCACCAACTGCTGCGATGTTGCCACGCTGATCGCCAACGTTCCGTGCAATCCGCGGTTTCTGTACAGCGCCTTCAATGCATTCACGCCGCAGGATATGATGGCACTCATCGAGGCACAGGGCGTGCCGCTGAAGGTCGAACGCGGCAACCGCGTGTTTCCGGTTTCGGATAAGGCGGTGGACGTGGTGGACGCGTTGGTGCGATTTGCTCGTGACAAGGGAGTACACTTTACACATGGTCGTGTGAAGCACTTGTGCCTTACAGACGGATGCTGCACCGGTGTAACACTGGAAAGCGGCGAAACGCTGACAGCGGACGCCGTGATCCTGGCGACCGGCGGCATGTCCTATCCGCAGACCGGCTCCGAGGGAGACGGCTATGCGCTGGCGCGCGAGGCGGGGCACACGGTCACTGAACCGCGCCCGTCCTTGGTGCCGTTGACGTCGTCGGACGGCTACTGTGCGGCGATGCAGGGGCTGGCGCCGAAAAACTGCGCACTGACAGTGGAGGACACAGCGACGGGCAAGATCATCTATCGTGACTTCGGCGAGATGCTGTTCACGCATTTCGGCGTGTCCGGTCCGATGGTGCTCAGTGCTTCTGCCCACATGCGGGACATGGCGCCCGATCGCTATGTGCTGTATATCGATTGGAAGCCCGCGCTGACCCCCGAACAGGTGGACGCGCGGCTGTGTCGGGAGCTGCAGGAAAACGCCAACAGCGATTGCGGCAACATGCTGCGTAAGCTCCTGCCACAGTCGGCAATACCGGTGTTCGCTGCACTTGCCGCCATCGACACCGCGCAGAAATGCCACACTGTCACAAGAGAACAGCGGCACGCGCTCGGCGCGGTGCTGAAGCATTTTCCGGTGCACATCAGCGGCACGCGTCCGATCGCCGAGGCGATCATCACCAGCGGTGGCGTCTGCGTGAAAGAGGTGCAGGCGGCGACGATGGCATCAAAGCTTGTAAAGGGACTATACTTTGCAGGGGAATTGTTGGACGTAGACGCTTATACCGGCGGATTCAATCTACAGATCGCCTTTTCGACCGGCGCAGCCGCCGGACGAGGGGCTGCGGAAGGGAGTGCTGTCTTATGAAAACGATCGCGATTGCCATTGACGGGCCTGCCGGTGCGGGAAAAAGCACGCTGGCAAAGGCACTGGCAAAGGAGCTGCAATATATCTATGTGGACACCGGCGCTTTGTATCGCGCCATCGGTCTTTACACACTGCGGCAGGAAAAGGACCCGCACGACGCGGCGGCGGTGACACCGCTGCTTGCGGGGCTGCAGGTGGAGCTGCGCTTTGAAAACGGCGAGCAGCATGTCTATGCAAACGGCGAGGATGTCAGCGGCGAGATCCGCACCCCTGCCGTGTCGATGGCGGCGTCCGCCGTGTCGGCGATCCCCGCCGTGCGGCAGTTCTTGTTTGATCTGCAGCGCGACATTGCACAGAAAAACTGCGTTATTATGGACGGCAGAGACATCGGCACGGTGGTGCTGCCGTGGGCACAGATCAAGATCTTTCTGTCTGCATCTCCCGAAGCGCGCGCCCGCCGTCGTTTTGATGAATTGCAGGAAAAGGGGCAGGAAGTGTCGTTTGACGAGGTGCTGGCGGATATGCAAAAGCGCGACTATGACGATACCCACCGCGCCATTGCGCCGCTGAAGCAGGCAAAGGACGCTGTCCCTGTCGACACCAGCACACTGTCTTTGGAGCAGTCGATCGCACTGCTTACCACCATCGTAAAGGAACGGTTGGCATGTCTGACGGAAAATTGAGACGGGTCATTTTGGCAATCGTTCGCCCGCTTTTGCGGCTGATTTTTCCCTATCGCGTCGTCGGTGCGGAAAATCTGCCGACGGCGGGGGCGGGGCAACGCCTGATGCTCTGCTGCAACCATATCTCCATTCTCGACCCCGTGTTTTTGCTGGCGGCACAACGACAGCCCATCGCCTTCATGGCGAAGTCCGAGCTGTTTGCCGGTCGTTTCGGTCACTGGTTGCTCGGCACGGTGATGGGGGCTTTCCCCGTGGAGCGCGGCAAGGGCGACACCGGCGCTGTCGAGCACGCACAGGCGCTTGTGGAAAGCGGCACGATCCTCGGCATTTTTCCGCAGGGCACCTGTCGGCGCACCCGCGAACTGGGGCTGCCGAAATCCGGTGCGGCGCTCATCGCCTGTCGAACGCAGGCGACGGTCATTCCGGCGTGCCTTGTGACAAAGCATTTCCATGTGCGCCCGTTTCGACGGACGACGGTCGTTTTCGGAAAACCGCTCACGCCGCAGGAGCTGCAGCTGGAAAACACGGCACACCCGCAGCTGCGTCCCGCGTCCCGCATGCTGATGGGCAGCATCGACGCGCTGATTGGTGAACAGTTGGGAGAAAAAACATGAAAGTGCAGCTTGCAAAAAGCGCCGGATTTTGTTTCGGTGTGAATAAGGCGGTAAACGCTGTGTGCGATCTGCTGGATGCGGGGGAAAAGGTGGCGACACTCGGTCCGATCATCCACAATCCGCAGCTGGTGGAAAAGCTGTCCCGCCGCGGTGTACAGATCGTGGAGAGTCCCGCCGACGCCGCAAAGGATGCCGTCTTGGTCATCCGTTCCCACGGCGTGCCGCGCGCGGTGTATGAGGAGATCCGCCGCTGCGGCGTGCGGATGTATGACGCGACATGCCCGTTTGTCAGTAAAATTCATCGCATTGTGTCCCGCTATTCCGCCGACGGCTATCGCGTGCTGATCGCCGGCAATGCGGGTCACCCCGAGGTCATGGGCATCTGCGGACACTGTGAAAACGAGGCGACGGTTTTTGCTACACCGGAAGAATTGGAAAATTTACTAAAAAACGATCACCACAAAAAAGAAGAACTGGTGATTATGGCGGCACAAACTACCTACAACACAATAAGTTGGAAAAAGTGTGCGGAAATATTAAAAAAACACTATACAAATCCGTTGATTTTTGATACAATATGCAATGCAACCGCAGAAAGGCAAAATGAGGCGGTTGCCCTTTCACAGAAATGTGATATAATGGTGATTGTCGGCGGACGGCAAAGTTCCAACACGGCGAAGCTCTTTGATGTTTGCGCGCCGCACTGTCCCACGGTCTTGGTGGAGACGGCTGCGGAGCTCAAAACGGAGGACTTCCGCTCTGTGCGGCTTGCAGGACTGACCGCGGGTGCTTCGACGCCTGCCGATATTATAAAGGAGGTACAAACCATCATGTCCGAAATCAAAAACAGCGAAATCCAGAACGAAGTGGCAGCGGGAGCTGTCGAGACCACCAACGAGAATGCATTTGAAGAAATGACTTCTGAGGAGTATGCGAAGGCCGTTGAGGCGACTTTCCAGAATCCTACTGATGATAAAGTGCGTGGTATGGTTGTCAGCATTGCCCCCAACGAGGTGCAGGTCGAAGTGATCGGCAGAAAGCAGACCGGCTATATTCCGGCTGAGGAGCTGTCCGCCGATCCGAACGCCAACCCCGCCGACATTGTGAAGGTCGGTGATGAGCTGGAGCTGCTCATCATGCGCACCAACGATCAGGAAGGCACTATCATGCTGTCCAAAAAGCGCGTGGACGCGCTCAAGGGCTGGGAGACCATTGTTGCGGCTGAGGAGTCCGGCGAGGTGCTCGAGGGTGTCGTCAGCGAAGTGATCAAGGGCGGCCTTTTGGTCGTGTCCAACGGCGTGCGCGTTTTCGTGCCCGCGTCTCATGCATCCCTCAACCGCATGGAGGATCTGACCCCCCTGCTCAAGCAGACCGTGCGCTTCAAGGTCATCGAAGTGAACACCGCCCGCCGCCGTGCGGTCGGCTCCATCCGTCTTGTCGCCCGCGAAGAGCGCAAGGCGCAGGAAGCGGCTCTGTGGGAGAAGCTCGAGGTCGGTCAGCATTACACCGGCGTTGTGAAGTCCCTGACTTCCTACGGCGCGTTTGTTGACCTCGGCGGTGTGGACGGTATGATCCACATTTCCGAGCTGTCCTGGTCCCGCATCAAGCATCCGTCCGAGGTCGTCAAGGTCGGCGACACGGTCGAAGTGTACATCCGCGATCTCGACACCGAGAAGCACAAGATCTCTCTCGGCTATCGCAAGGCGGAGGACAATCCGTGGGAGATCTTCAAGGCGAAATTTGCGGTCGGCGATGTGATCGACGCGAAGATCGTCGGCATGACCACGTTCGGTGCCTTTGCGCAGATCATCCCCGGCATCGACGGTCTCATCCACATTTCGCAGATTGCGGATCGCCGCATCGACAAGCCGCAGGATGAGCTGAAGGTCGGTCAGGAAGTGAAAGCGAAGATCACCAACATTGATCTGGAGAACAAGCGCATCAGCCTGTCCATCCGCGCACTGCTGGAGGATGCTCCGGCGGTCGAGGAGGAAGCCGCTCCCGCCGAGGAGACGGAAGAAACCGCGGAATAATCCACAAAGAGAAAAGCACCCCGACCTTTCGGTCGGGGTGCATTTTTTGTAGAAAGAAAACCACGCGATAGTCGCGTGGTTGGATAAAGGTTAACCG
>URNF01000089.1 GCA_900549155.1 uncultured Oscillospiraceae bacterium
GGGTTGTTCGCGGTGATACGCCCGAACGGCTTCGTGCCGTCGCCGGTCGCGATGGTGACCTTGCCGCCGACCGAGAGACCGACCGCCACCTGACCGCTCAGGTAATCGGTGTCGCCCGGGGTGGTGACGACCTTGCCGCAGTTTGCTTCATCCGTCTGCCGCGCCGTCACCCAGAACGTGCCGGTCTTGGTTTCGTCGAAGCGCAGCTTGAAGATGGCGTCGAAGTTTTCGAGCTTCATCTTGCTGCCTTCATAGCTCATTGCGATCATGGACACGTTCGCGGTCGCATTGTCGGAGAGATCGTTCTTGCGCATCAGCACGCCGGTCTCGCTGTTCAGCTCCCAGTGCTTATCGAGCGTTTCCGTCGTGCGCACCGGCTTGCCGTCCTGCATGGCGTGATAATAGACATCCTTGAAGGTGTCCGCGACCGGGTTGGTCGAGGAGTTTGCCAGCTGGCTGTAGCGCGTGGGCGTCGTATCCCACGGGCAGCCGACCGGACCCTCGGAGCCGTTGATGTCGATGCGGTTGCCCTCATCGTCCAAACGGGTGATGTTGATGTCGGCGAGGTTACCTGCCGCAGAACCGATACCGTAGGCAAGATAACCGGTCTTGTCATAGTCGATCTGCGTGGTGCCCTCATAGTAGGTGGTGCTGCCGCCCTCGTTCGTGATCTTCACGGTGACGTCGGAGCCGACGACTCTGACGTTGACCTTGATGTTCTGGGGCAGCTGTGTCTCAAATTTCGCCGTCTGATGGTCGTTGTACATATCGCCCGTATCCGGCAGATGCGCACCGTTCTCGACCTTCATCTTGCTCACAATGCTGTCACCGGCGGCGACCGTCACACCCTCGCGGGTGATGCTGACAAACGCCTGCTCTTTTGTGATTTTGTAATAGCTGTCGGTGAACTTGCCCGGAATCTGCTGGCGGAAGCCGAGGATCGACGAGCTCTTTTCGCCGCTGGCGCCCTCGAAACGCACCTTGTAGCTGGTTTCGAAGTTCTTGAAGGTCAGCTCCTCACCGGTCACGCTGTTGCGCGGCACAAGCGAAGTGACAAGACGGAAGATCTGTCTGCCGCCGACATTTTCCACGGGACGCTGCAGCCAACGGTTCTCATAGACACCGCGGAAATAGCCGAGGTTGCTCGTTTGATCGGCGAACGCCGTCTTGACGCCCGCTTCCATCGGATAATAAGCGCCCTCACTGTTGTAGTAGATGGAGAACTTATTGTCGATGTAGTTGATCAGCGTCGAAGCATCCGCTTCGGCTTTGTCGCCGTATTTGCCGACGAAGTCATACCACGGATTGCCGCCGGTAACGTACTTACTGTTCTCATAGGGAATTATGTCACGCGTGGTGAACGAAAAGTCGCCGCTGTCGGTGGTTTCCACCGTGTTTGCGCCGAAGTTGATGGCATTGCCGTTTGCATCCAGCTCGGTAATGGTGATCTTCGCGATCGAACGCTCGGCGTTGGTTACACCGAGGTAGATGTAGCCCTTGCGGTTGATGACCGCTTTCTTGCTGGCGCTGTAGTATTCGGTGGCGCCGTCGAGGGATGTGACCTTGACGGTGATGTCCTCGCCGAGAGCGCGGACGATCAGCTTATAGTCAGTGACCGTTTTCAGCGCAGCCACCTTATCGGTGACATACATATACGGACCGTCATTTCGGCTGCCGCCGATCTCGCTGCCGCCGCCGTTAACGATACCGGCGTCGCCGTTGTGGTCAACACCGACCGCAACCAGCTGCTGACCGGCATACACATTCTTCCATCCCTGCGAAATCTGTGCCAGGGAATCGTTGCGGAAGGAGAATGCCACAGCGCCCTTCTGGTGCCGCTGGTCGTGGATGACCACTTCCGCTTCGAAGTTCTGCACCGTGGCAACGCTGCCGGTGATGGTCTTGGGAACGAGAATTTCCGCTTTGCGCAGCATCTCGCCGCCGATACCGCCGTCGTTGGAACGGGTCAGATAGCCTGCTTCGCCGATCGTCCAATAGGTCACACCGGCGTATTTATCCGCTTCCTTCGGCTCGATCTCCGCACTGGACTGACCGAGATAGTTGCGCTCGGACATGTTGCCCTCGCGCTCAAAGCGCAGGTCAAACTTGGTGCGGATGTAGCGGTTGATGGCGTCGTCCGTGCTCGACGGACGGTAGCTGCCGTTCGTGAAGGAATCCACGCGGCTCGCCAGGTTCTTGAAGTCGGCAGAGAAGCGGAGCTTGCCGTCGGCAAACGCTTCATCCTGCCATGCCGCTTCGGTGAAGTCGGTCGGCATGCCGGCATCGTCCAGGCGGGTGACGATCAGCTCACCGTAGTTGCCGCTGGTCGCGCCGACACCGAACGCAAGGTAACCCTTTTCGGTATAATTAACGGTATATTCCTTTTTATAAAGGCTGTTGCCGCCCATGCTGCTGATCTCGACGGTGACCTTCTTGCCGATCGCCGTGATCTCCACGTGCACTTCCTGCGGCAGCTTTTCGTCGAATGTATCCTCCAGCTGACCGTAGGTGTAGAACTTCTCTTTGGTGATGTCCGTACCACCTGCAACGCCGATGGAGTTCGGCGTGATGGCGATGAGCGCCTGCTCGGTGTTCATCGCGTTGAAGCCGTTGACAAACTTGCCGGGCGTCTTCTGACGGAAACCGATCAGCATGGCGCCGTCGCCCTTGGCATACGCTTCAAAGCGATAATCAAAGGACGCCGTGAAGTTCTTGAGCTGCGCCATCGAACCGTTTTTGTCCTTCGGGATAAAAGAGTTGATCTGGCGCACACGCTCGCCCCAACCCTGCGCACCGCTGCGCTGCAGCCATTTGTTGGAATACAGAATCCAGTTGCCAGAGCCCGCAGCGCCGCCGGCGTTGCCGGAGGGCTCAACCTCACCGTAGAAGGAGCCTTCATGGTTGAAGTAGAACGCAAGTCTCGATTTCAGCAGGTTTTCCACTGCGGGGAGCTTGGAAAGCGAAATATAATTGTATGGATAGTTTTCGCCTTCGACAACATACTTATCGTTTACATACGGCGTGATATCGCTGAGAGAAAGACGGAATTTTTCCGCTTTTGCCGATTTTTCCTCTTTGGTCTGCTTGTCGATGTCGATCGGGTTGCCCGCATCGTCAAGGTGCGTCAGCTTGATAGCGCCGATGTCGTGACCCTTGGAGGTGACACCGTAGGCGATCGCACCGGCGGTGTCATAGTCGATGGCGAACGGCGTTGCCGACTCATACAGCGTCGCGCCGCTCTGCTTGTTGGTGATCTTGACGGTGGCTTCCGCATTCACCACGCGCAGCGAAATGTTCAGCGGGGTTTTGGAGGGAAGCGCCGTGTCGAAGGTCAGGGTCGCGTTGCGGTTGTACATGTCGTTGGCATTCTTGCCGCCCGCGACAATGTCCTTGCCCGCGGCAAGCGTCATGCCCGTTCTGCTGACGAACAGGAAGCCCATGTCCTGACCCAGTCCGAAGTAGCCGGTGGCAAATCTGCCCGGCGTCTGCTGACGGAAGCCGATGACCGCACCGCCACTCGTGACTTCGGTGTCGGTGTTCTCGAAATAGAACGTGAAATCGGTTTCGAAGTTCTTATAGCAATAGTTCACGCCGTCGCCGTTCTTCGGAACCAGCGAAGAAATGAGGCGCATTGCCTCATTGCCGTTGATGTTTGCCGTGTTTCTCTGCAGATAACTGCCGAAGAGGTGCGTGTTGAAGTTGGCAAAGTTGTTCGTCTGTCCGTCATAGACAGCCTTATAACCGATGCCCTTCGTCTGCTTATAGGTGCCTTCGTTATTATAATATGTATTAAACTTCTCGCTGACAGCATTGCGATACAGCGTTGCGTTGTCGGAGGTGTTGTCCGTGAAGGTCCAATAGTTGCCGCTGTATTTATACAGCTTGGTCATGTCCGCCGGATCGAAGTCGAACGTGCTGTACGGCAGCGGCGTGTTCGTGCCGAACGCCACCGGGTTGCCGCTCTCGTCGAGCTCGGTCACGGAGACACTCTTGATCTTCCGCACATTATTGGAAGCACCGAAGGACAGATAGCCCTCACCCGCGGCGATGGTCGTGGTGCCGGTGTAGACGACGGTGTCGTCGTCCGCTTTCGCAACCGTTGCGGTAAGCTGCGTGCCCACCACCTTGACCGTCAGACGGTAGTCGGTGTTTTCGTCCAGATTGCTCGAAAAATGATTGGTGATGTTGTTGGTCGTGGTCGTGGAGTCGCCGACATGACCGAGGATGATGCCGTCTTTGCCGGATTCACCGTACTTGCCGACGGCATTGCCGATGATCACCATTTCGTTGCCGGTGGTGACCTGCTTGCCCTCGACCGTGTTCACGCGACCGGGATCGCTCTCGCGGAACGAGATGAACACGGAAGCGAGCTTGTTATTGCCCGACTTGTTGAACACCATGGACGCCTCAAAGTTCTTGAGGAGCGCCAGAGAGCCGGATTCCGTTTTCACGGTGAGCGTCTGGCTCTTTCTCATCATCTGACCGCCGCCCTTGGCATAATTGGTCGTGTGCTGCAGATAGCCCGACTGCAGAATTTCCCAACTGCAGCTGCCGCTCCAGGTGTCGCCGGGATTATAGGCATTCGACTCCTGACCGAGATATGCCAGCGTCCAGTAGCCGCTGCCCTCTCGGCTGGAATAAATGCCGAAGCGTTTATTCACCCATTCGTTGATAGTGGTATCGGTTTCCTTGGAGGTGTAGGCGCCGTTCTGATAGCTGGCGCTGTCCACCAATTTGGCAAGGTCGCCGAAGTCGGCAGCAAAGGTCTTGACCGACGACGGAGCCGCCGCAGCCGGAAAAACCATTGTGCTCATGATCACGCCGCACAAAAGCACCAGGCACAATGCCATTGCACCCAAGCGTTTGTACATAGAGATCGTGTTTTTCATACCGCTTTCTCCTTTACACTGAAATTTCTGACCGTGCGCTTTTCTCTCTTGCTCGCACAGCGATCTGTGTGTGCTGGGATATCGTACCGTCTCGCAGCGTCTTTGTTGGCAAATCTCCGTGTTTATCACCAAAAATACAAAAGCGGTTTTGGGCAAAACGCCGAAGATCGTTGTCATTACCGTAAAAAAGGGCGCAGTCATGACATGTGTACAAATATCTACCAGTATCATACACCATATTCACAGTTTTTTCAATGGTTTTTGGAGAATTTAGCATAATAGCCATTGTCCATATGCTGTTTTTGTGCAATGTGTCAAAATCGGCAATTTATGGCATGATTTTTGCGTGAATCGGCAAATTTACCTTTAACCTTTAATAAGAAAGCGGAGGACCTCATGGCTTTGCCAAAAAGTCCTCCGCAATCTCCCCGATGCACGCCGCAGGCACCGCCAGTCGGTTACACAGTGCCGCCAGCTCCCCGACCGCCGCACGGTCAAGGGACAGGTCCGCAATTTTTCTGTCGCCTGCGGCTAAGCCGTAGCTTTCGTATACCACGCCGTCGTCCGACGTGTGTATACTGCGTATCACGCTGTACACGCCGTTCGCCTCCCAGCACCCCTTTGTATGTTTGTGTACAAAAGTCACAAACCATTATAGTCACCCTGTCCCGATTTGTCAATACAAAGTTGTGAGAAATATTTACATTTTTGACAACTCCGCCAATTTCGGCTCCCGCGTTTTGCGCACTCTGCACAATTTCAGAAAAAACGGTTGGCAAGGCGCGCAAAATATGGTATACTGAAAATACTTATAGAATTTCAATCGGGAGTTTAACGTATGGCAGATATAGAAAAAAGCACCGCCCCCGAGACCGAGGACGGCAAGAAGACCGCCGCAGAGAAAAAGGCGGATAAGCAACAGAAAAAGGAAGAAAAGCGGGCGCAGCGCGCCGAGCAAAAGCGGCAGGAGCTGCTTGCCTACGGTCGGAAGATGCGCAAAAAACAAGAGGAGAAACGCGCACGCTACGGCAAAAACGGCAAACGGCGCGGCAGATTTGCCTTTGCGGCGCCTTTGGGGTTCATCATGAGCATTTTGGCGGTGATCGGCGCGGTCGCCGTGGTTTCCGCGGGCGTGCAGGCGGTGCGCAACCTCACCGACGACACGGCACTGCGCGAGGAAGCCTATTATTTCCTGCAGCCGCTCACGACCTATAACCCGACGCCGGAGTTTTCCGATGTCAACGAGGAAGACCTTGACGAGCTGCTGCAGGCGGCGGTCTGGCGCATCATCAACACCGAGCGCATCCGCATGCTGCGCGAAAAGGACGACAACACCGCCTATGAGCTGGACGGCAACGGCAGGCTGATCGTTGCGGTGAAGGAGGTCGAGGACGCCTATCACTATCTGTTCGGCAACGACGCTGTTTTGCACAACCGTTCGCTTGAGGACGACGATTTGGAATACAGCGAGAAGAACGCGTGTTATTATGTGCCGTTCAACTTCACGAACTCATTGTATCAGCCGGTCATCGACACCATCCGCCGCAACGGCGGGGATTATGCCGTGAAGGTCGCCTATGTATCGGTGAACGATCTGAAGGTGGACGAGCACGGCGAAAACATCGACCCCACGCCGGACATGGCGAGCTTCTCACAGGTATATGTCCTGCGCAGAACGGACGGTCACTTCATCGTGACGGCTGTCGGGCAGGAAGCAGAATAAAATTTTTGGAGGTATCCTCATGAAAAAAGGCGCGCTTTTGGCTATCCTCTTCGCCCTGCTGCTCACCTGCACGGCATGCGGCAAGAAAGAACCGGCAAACGACCCGCAGACGGATGCGACAACGGCAACGACGGCTGCCGCCGACAGCGGCAGCACCACTACCGCCGTCGGCGAGGTGGGCATTGAGGATCTGATCCCGACCACCGGCAAGCCCGTGACCCGTGTGGTCACGGAAAAGGGCGGCAAGACCGTCACCGACAAGGAGAAAAAGCCGGTGACTGAGGTCGTGACCCGCGTTGTGACCGATAAGGACAACAAGACCGTGACCGACAAGAGCAAGCAGCCCGTGACCGAGATCGTGACCGAACCTGTCACGACTGCGCCGACGCAGCCGACCGCTTCGACGCCCACGACAACGACCACCAAGCCCACCACGACCACCACCAAAAAGGGCGAGACCACCAAGGTGGGATATGACGACAACACCGGCTGGTCGCCGATCAAGCCCGTCACCTGATTATTTGTTAAGTACAGACAACGCCCGCCAACCTGTCGGTTGGCGGGCTTCTTTTCATCCTCTGTGCAGGATGGCGTCCATATCCTGTTCCGGCGCCGTGATGGGCTGCAGACCGTAGGTGTCCACCAGCACCTTCGCCACCGTTTCCGACATAAATGCCGGCAGCGTCGGACCGAGATACATATTTTTGATACCGAGCGACAAAAGCGTCAGCAAAATGCAGACTGCTTTCTGTTCATACCACGAAAGCACCAGCGTCAGCGGCAGCTCGTTTATGCCGCACCCGAACGCTTCCGCCAGCGCCGCCGCCACGCGGATGGCGCTGTAGGCGTCGTTGCACTGTCCCATGTCCAAAATGCGGGGCAGCCCGCCGATCTCGCCGAGGTCGAGGTCATTGAAACGGTATTTGCCGCAGGCAAGCGTCAGCACCAGCGAGTCCATCGGCGTCTGCTTGACAAATTCCGTGTAGTAGTTTCTGCCGGGATGCGCGCCGTCACAGCCTCCCACAAGGAAGATGTGCTTCACGGCACCCGATTTGATAGCGGAGATGAGCTGTTTTGCGTGCGACAAAACGGCGTTGTGGGCAAAGCCCGTCGTCAGCATATGCCCGCCGTTGATGCCGCTCATGCTGCGGTCGTGTTCATAGCCGCCGAGCGCCAGCGCCTGTTTGATGAGCGGCGTGAAATCCTTGTGTCCGTTTTCATCGGCAGCAATGTGTGTCAGCCCCTCATAGCCCACGACCGAGGTCGTATACACACGATCGGCATAGCTTTCGCGCGGCGGCATCAGGCAGTTGGTGGTGAACAGGATGGGCGCGGGGATGTCTTCAAATTCCTTTTGCTGGCTCTGCCATGCCGTACCGAAATTGCCCGCAAGGTGCGGAAACGCCTTCAGCTTCGGATAGCCGTGTGCCGGCAGCATTTCACAATGGGTGTAAACATTGATGCCGGTGTCCTTTGTCTGCTCCAAAAGCTCATGAAGATCGCGCAGATCGTGTCCCGACACCACAATGAACGGGCCTTTTTTGATGTCCACGTTCACCCGTGTCGGCACGGGGTCGCCGAAAGCGTCGGTGTTGGCGCTGTCGAGAAGCGCCATACATTTCAGGTTGACCTGTCCGAATTCCATGATGAGTGCCAGCCATTCTTCCACGGTGTGTGCACTGTTGACGGCGCACAGCCCTTTATAGAACCACTCGGTCACTTCCTCGTCCTCTTTGCCTAGGTTCAGACTGTGGTGAGCATATGCCGCCATGCCCTTCATGCCAAACAGCAGCGTCGAGCGCAGGGAGACGGTGTCGTTGTCCCCTTTCCACAGCTCCGCAAGCTCGCCGTCATAGCCGCCGAGCGCTTCCCGCTCCGCGATCACGCGGTCGGTAAATGCCCGTATCGCCGCATTGTCGAAATTGACATTGGTGAGTGTCGTGAACAGCCCGTCGATCAGCAGCCGCCGTGCCGTATCGGAGCGCCTGCCGCTGAGACGTGCCGCCTCCGCCAGGCGGATCAGCTCGTAAATGAGCGTGTCCTGTAAATCGGCAGTCTCCGGCTGCTTGCCGCACACACCCGTGCGCACGCACCCTTTGTTGCCCGCCGTCTGCTGACACTGAAAACAAAACATTTCTGACATTTTCCCGTCTCCTTTTTCACATAGTCATGATGTAGGATGCCCGCAGCACGGGGAAATATGCCGGGAGATGGTTTACATGAAACTTGTCAAGAATTTCGGACAGACAGAAGAGTGAAAAACCGATTTGGAATAG
>URNF01000090.1 GCA_900549155.1 uncultured Oscillospiraceae bacterium
GGGCCATTCCAACCGCAGCGGAAATGCCCTGGCCGAGCGAGCCGGTGGACATGTCGACGCCGGGAATGTGCTTCATGTCGGGGTGACCCTGCAAAATCGAGCCGATGTGCCGCAGCGTCGGAATGAGCTCCTCGGAAAAATAGCCGCGCGCAGCCAGCGCGCCGTAAAGTGCGGGGGCGGCGTGCCCTTTCGAGAGCACAAAGCGGTCGCGGTCCTCCCAGTCCGGCTGCTCCGGACGGATGCGCATTTCCGCGAAATAGAGATACGAAAGCGTATCCGCGATCGAGAGTGAGCCGCCGGGATGTCCGCTTTTCGCATGATAGGTCCCTTCAATGACCGCCATGCGGATGCGGGTCGCGGCGATTTCCAGTTGTTTTTTTGTTGCAGCGTCCATGGAAAAATCGTCCTTTCGCACTTTATACCACCATGATAGCATATTTTCCGTCGTAAATCCAGTGGAAAAGTAAAAAAAGATCATGGACAAGCGGAAAAATATTTGGTATACTGTAAGCATCTGTAATAGGGAGGCTGTTATCTTGAAACTGAAAAAACTGATTGCCGCGCTTCTGTGTGCGGTCATGCTCCTTTCCTTCACCGCCTGCGGTTCCACCCCCAAGGTGGCGATCACCGTCGACGGCAAGGACTACGGCACCGGCGAATATCTCGCCTATCTTCTGGACGCGTTCCAGCAGGCGTATTATAACGGCGGGCTGTATTACTATGCCCAGCAGGGTAAGGACATCTGGGAGCAGACCTACACCTATAATGACAAGCAGGTCAAGCTCGATGAATATCTGAAGCTTTCCACCGTGGACACCATCATCCGCCAGAAAGCGCTTGAGAACAAGATCAAAGAGGAAAACGTCACCTACACCGAGGCCACCACCGAAAACGCCAAGAAAAGGGTGGATGCGGCCGACGAAAAGACGCTTCTGTCGTTCGGCGTGAGCAAGGAAAGCTATGAAAAGATGTGCATGGCGTATTATCGCAACGAGCTGTCGCTGTTCCTCGCCCACTATGACAAGGGCGGCAGCAAGGAGGTTGCCGAAAAGGATGTGCGCGCCTATTTCGACGAGAACTACATCAGCTATAAGCTGATCTCCGTGTCGCAGACCGACAGCGACGGCAAGGCGCTGTCCGACGAGAAGCAGGCGGAGAACAAGAAAACGCTGCAGAAGTATCTCGATATGTACAACAAGAGCGGCGACTTCAACGCTGCCATCGCGCAGTATAACTATGACACTGCCAACGGCGAAAACAAGACGCTTAAACCGCTGACCGACAAGGACACCCGCAAGAACGAGGACGCCAAGAATGCATCCGACTCCGCGCTTGCCGAAGCGGTCAAGAGCGTGCCGGTCGGCAAAGCGCAGATCGTGGACTATGATGCCGGCGGCACGAAGAAGACCTCGGCGCTCATTCTGCGCATCGACCCCGAGTCCGGCGACGACTATAAGACCTACTACACCGACAGCCGTCAGAGCATCCTGCTGGCGCTGAAGTTTGACGAGTTCGACGAGGAGATCAAGACCTACGCGAAAACGCTTTCGTATGATCTGAACAGCCGCGCCTATAAAATGTGCGATCCGAAGAACTTCGTGGCGGCATCGTGAGGGAGCTGCACATAGGCGGGCGCTACCGCCACTTCAAGGGCATGGAATATCGCGTGCTGGCGCTGGCAAAGCACAGTGAAACAGGCGAACCGCTCGTGGTGTATCAGCAGCAATACGGCGACGGCGGCGTGTGGGTGCGTCCGCTGGCGATGTTCCTTGAAACCGTCGAGCGGGACGGCAAAACCGTTTTCCGCTTCACGGAAATTGAAGAATGACAACGAGAAGGCACACCGAAAAATCGGTGTGCCTTCTTCGCATCCTATATGAAAAGGTGTTTGCTGATGCATAGTGCATACGCAAAAGCCCCTTTCGGGTGTGTTTCTGCGTTTTGCGTCCTGCGGAATTTTTTGTCAGTCTCACAGGTCGTCGGCGTCCTGTGTCGGTTGTCCCCCGTCAATGGGCGTGCCGGTATAGCTGCCGTTCACATCCGACGGCACACCGCTTTCGCTCTGATGCTGCAAAACGACGCTGCTCCCTGCCACGATCGGTGTGATCGGCGACAGCTTCTTGTCGTCCTCGTCCTTTTTCGGACGCGGCATCTCAATTTCCCGTTTTTCCATTCTCATCCCTCCGCCGCTAGTGTGCCCCGCAGGGCGCGGGATATACAAACGGAAACGGCAAAACAAACATGCGCACCACTCCGAAAAAGGAGTGGTGCGCATGCTGTCAGGCCATGGTTTTTGACGCATTGCGCGGGGGCGGGGCATACGCGACTTTTTCCATCAGGGATTCGACGGGTTCGCTGCCTTCTTTCTCGAGCCTGTACAGTGTGGGATTGCCGACCTCCAGGAGATCGACAGCCGCCGCATATTTCTCCAGCGCGTCTTCAAAGATAAGCGTATGATTTTCGAGTGCGTCGTGCAGGCTCCGCAGTTTTTCAAGCGACTCTTTCATTTTGGGGATGTTCCGGTTTTTCTCGCCTATAAACCCACCTTCAAAACCCACTCTGGTGATTCTGGCGTAATAGAGGTCATCGTCTATTGTCCCGGCAAGGCTGCCGGCGCGAACGGCAAGCTGTTCCTCCGGCGTCAGCCTTTCATCCAGTTTATAGATTTCGGCGATCGCTCCTGCAAGGTAGCGGTAATGTTCATCAAACTCGTCCTTGGGCATGCTTTTGCCGTACAGGTTCTCAACATATGCCTTGTAGTCCCGGATCTTTCCGTTTTTCTTGTTGATGCGCGCCGTTTCAACAGACGTTTCGTTGCCGGTGAGGGTATCCTCGTGTATGGAGGACTGGAAATAGATGAGAAAATGCTCCTTTTCCGTGTCCCCGAACACACAGGTTACATTCTCGGACGGCACATCCTTGTCTTTGTCCTTTTGACGGAGCTGCCTTGAGAGCGCAATGCCGCCGATCAGTGCCGCCAGCAAAGCGACCCCCAGCACCGGGAAAAGAATGAGCTGTTTTTTGTTTTTCACGTCCTTACCTCCCTTTTTGTTGCAACACATGACCTCCTACTGACATCATATCATAATTTTACAGCTTTTGTAAAGACGGTTTTGCTGTGCGTGCGGTTGCCTGCACAGGAATTGCAAAAAATCAGACGCCCCTCTTTTCAAAAAAGAGGGGCGTCCCGTTATTCCACGATGCGATACATGGCGGAGAGCACCATGAAGTTGGCGGTGGCGGGGCGCATCGCGTCCCAAAAGCCGACACCGGTGAGGTTTTCTTCGGCGGGCAGTGCCAGCCGCGCGCGGATGCTGCGCGGGTCTTCGAACCACACGACGTGCGCGCGCCCCGCTTCGTCCGTATAGTAAAAATACGGCGACTGCGCGGTTTCGTCATACAAGATCTGCGCGCCGTATTGCACCGCGAGCGCGACCGCGCGCTCGGGTGAAAGCGAGGTCGCGCGGCTCTCCCCGCGGACATAGGGCAGCGTCCAGTCATAGCCGTAGTTCGGCGCGCCGAGAAAAATTTTCGACGCGGGCATCTCGGTCAGAGCATAGGACAGCACCCGCCGCACGTTCGGCAGCGGCGCGACCGCCATCGGCGGTCCGTAGGTGTAGCCCCATTCATAGGTCATGAGCAGCACAAAATCCACCGCCGCCGAAACGGCGGCATAGTTGTGCCCCTGATACAAAAGCCCCGGCTGGTCGGCAGAGGTTTTGGGGGCAAGTGCGCTGAACAGCAGGCGGTCGATGGCGGCAAGCTCGGCGTGCAGCCGTTCGAGAAACGCACCGTAGGCAAGCGCGTCCTCGGGCAGGATGAATTCAAAGTCCACGTCCGCGCCCGCATATCCCTTTTCGGTCACGGTGCGCACGATCTCGGAAATGAGCAGATCGCCCGCCGCCTCGTCGTTTAGGATCGCGTGCGCCAGGGCGTTGCTGAACACGCCTGTCTCGGTGAGGGTGGAAATGTGCATGAGCGGCAGCGTGCCGTAGTCGCGGGTGACGGCAAGCAAACGGTTGTCGTCGAGCGGGACAAGCGTGCCGCTTTCGGTGAAGCCATAGGTAAACGGCGCAAGATAGGTGAGATACGGTAGGATGCTGCGCAGCTGCCGATCGGGGATGTTCGGATAGGCATAGGAGCTGACCTGCAGCGGCACGGTGGGTGTGTCGGTGAAACGGATGACGAGCGTTTGCCCCGGATAGAGCGTCGGCAGCCCGTGCAGCGCGGGATTGTTGCGGTAGAGTGCGCGCACCGAAACGCCGAAAGCGTTTGCGATGTCCGAAAGCGTCTCCCCCTCCCGCACGGTGTGCACCGTTTCGGCGGTGAGGATCACAAGCGCCTGTCCCACCGCCAGTGCTGCGTCGGGCAAAAGCCCGTTTTCCGCCGCCAGCCGCGTCGGCGGCACGCCGAAGCGCGCACCGACCGAAAACAGCGTATCCCCTGCCTGTACCACATAGATTTCCACAGGTTCACCCCCGCATAAACAATACGTGCACTGTGCGTGTCGAAAATCGGACTACCCCTCAGTCGCCTTGCGGCGACAGCTCCCCTGACAAGGGGCGCCGCCTTGCGGTCTTAAAACCATCCGACAAAAGAAAAGCACATATACATTGTCAAATGTATATGTGCCCATTTCTTATTTCATGCTTGTTGCCGGAGATGTCATTGCCGTGGTGCGCAGGGTGGTGCGGCTGGTGTTGCCCACCTTGCCGTCCTTGCCGGTATCCTCGGCACCGGCGCCCTCGCCGCATCCCGAAAGCAGCAAGAGCGCGGCAAGCGCCGCCGTCAAAAGCGACAGAGAAATTTTCTTTTTCAAGAGACCGCCTCCTTTCCGATTTTAGTATCTCCCGATACCGTGCGGAAAAAAGCGGAAAAATTTACTTTTCCGAAGCGGTTGTGGCGGCGGTCGCGGGATCTTCAAATGTGAGATATTGCCCGCTTATATACCCCGTCTCGGTCTCGCCGAAGCGGATGGCATACCAGTCGCCGCTTTTGCCCGTGATCTCCACGCGGTCGCCCTGTGCCAGTCCGCCGATGATGTCATATTGCATGCCCGCGCCCCCGCGCACGCGCAGCGAATCGGCGGTGATCCACCCGACCTGCGGCAATGCCGCCGTGGTGCGTGCAGTCGTCGGCGCTGTCGTCGGCGCGGTGTCGGCAGCCTTGCTGCCGCAGCCGACCGCCGACAGCAGCAACAAAACAAAAATCCCTATCACAAAAATGCGTTTCATGCATTTTCACTCCTTGTCATCGTTGTCATATTCAGCATACCACATTTTTACAAAAAAACAACAGGGATTTTTCCCTATGCCTTGACAGACGGCACGCAAACCGCTAGAATGGTAGCATACACTTTATTGGAGGTAGGGATTATGAGTATTTTGGATTCGCTTTCCGTGTCGTCGGGATTTGCGACGGTCGCGGCGCTGCTGGCGATTGCGGCAACGGTTTTGGCATTTGTGTTTATCGTGCCCGAAAAACGGCGCGAAAAGCTCAATGCGTTCGGGAAATTTCTGCATGACACCTGCAATTTCAAATACCTGGTGGTGGAAAAGCTGCTGCAGGCGTTGTACATCTTCTCGACGGCACTGATCATCTTGAACGGCTTTTTCCTGCTGTTCCAGTCGGTCTACGGTCATTGGCTCGGCGGCTACGGCATCCTGATCATGGTGGTCGGTCCGATCGTTCTGCGGCTTATCTATGAGTTGCTGATGATGGTGGTGCTGCTTGTGAAGAATGTCATCGGCATCAACAACAAGCTGAAAAATCAGAACGGCGACACCGACGCGGGCGACGTGTTTGCCGCGCCCGACGTGAGCGAGATGCGCGAGGTCATCCGTCAGCGCCGCGAGGCAGCGACGCAGACTCCCGCTGCTCCGCAGCCGCATTTTTGCACGAAGTGCGGTTCGCCGCTTGACGAGGCGGGAAACTGCCCCAACTGCACGAAAGAATAAAAAATATGACACGAAAGCGCCGCAGGATTTTCCTGCGGCGCTCTTGCATTGGCGGGGGAAATGTGCTATGCTGGGGAAAATGGGAGGTGCGTGACATGAAGTGTCCTTTTTGCGGGTTTGAGGAAAGCAAGGTGGTCGATTCCCGCTCCACCGACGACGGCGACCGCATTCGGCGGCGGCGTGAGTGTTTGCAGTGCGCCAAGCGGTTCACTACCTATGAGATCATCGAGCATGTGCCGATCGTGGTGGTGAAAAAAGACGGCTCGCGCGAGGCGTTTGACCGCGAAAAGCTGTTAAACGGGCTTTTGCGCGCCTGTGAAAAACGGCAGGTGCCGGTCAAGGTGCTGGAGGACGCGGTCGACGACATCGAAAACCAGCTGCAGAATTCGCTGGATCGCGAAGTGAAAAGCACGCTCATCGGCGAATATGCGATGGAAAAGCTCATGAAGATCGACGACGTGGCATATGTGCGGTTTGCGTCGGTCTATCGGCAGTTCAAGGATATCAATTCTTTCCACGAGGCGATCAATAAGCTGCTCGCGGAGGAAGGCTGAGGGGAATTTTTGTGAAGGTGTGGATGGTGGTGCGGCGCACGCTGGCGGTGCTCGGCGTGACGCTTTTGGCGGTTGTTGCCGCCTTTTTCGCGGCGGTGACCGTGATTTGTCGCGGTCCGTCCTCGCAGGCGCGGGGGCTGTTTGTCACAACGGTGATGGAAACGAGCGCGGCGAAGTTTTTGGCGCGGATGTATTTTTCCGACGAGGAGATCGCCGCCATACGGCAGCAAAACGCCGTCATTGAGACCGATCTCGTCACCGACGATACCACGCTCACCCCCACCCCGCCGACCGAGACGGAAAAGCCGCTTGTCATTGAGGATGTGACGGGCGGCACATTCAAGGGGAAAATGATGATCGTGCGCGATCCGAAGCGCCTGTTTGTCGGCACCTCTGCGCCCTATGACGGGCGCGCGGGGAAAAAGCTCGAGGATCTCGTGAAGGTGCACGGCGCGGTCGGCGGCATCAATGCAGGCGGCTTTCAGGATGAAAAGGGCTTCGGCAACGGCGGCACGCCGATCGGCATTGTGATCAGCGGCGGCAAGCTGATCTTCGGCGCGTCCTCGACGGTCACCACCGTTATCGGCTTTGACGGCGACGGCAAGCTGATCGTCGGCAGGATGTCGGCGGCAGCGGCGCTGCAAAAGGGCATCTGCGAGGCGGTATCGTTCGGGCCGGTGCTGGTCGCCAACGGCCAGGCGGCGCCTGTCGCGGGGACGGGCGGCGGGCTTAACCCGCGCACCGCCATCGGTCAGCGCGCGGACGGCGCGGTGCTGCTGCTTGTTATCGACGGGCGGCAGTCGCACAGTCTCGGCGCAAGCTATAAGGACTGTCAGGACGTCATGCTGCAATACGGCGCGGTCAACGCCGCCAATCTCGACGGCGGCTCGTCCACACTGATGATCTATGAAAATGAGCCGGTCAACTACTGCGCCAGTCTCTATGGTTCGCGGGAGATCCCGACCTCGTTTTTGGTGAGGTGAGGGCATGAAGAAACGCGGATTTTGGAAGGTGCTTGTCGCACTGGCGGCGGTATATGCCGTGCTGATCGCGGTGGGTGCCGGCATTTTTTGGAAAAAACTCGATCGGTATGAAAAGAACCATCCCGTCGGCGCGATGAACGCCTATTTTGCGGCGCTGAAAAACGGCGAGCGGGAAAAAATCCTTGCGGACAGCGGGTTTCCCTTTGATGCGGTGAACACAGAGGATGGCTATTGGCAGTATCTTCTGAAAAAATACGCAAACGGCGACAAGAAGTGGCAGTATGCTGAGCGCCCGCGCGAGGACGGCGTGACGGAATATGATGTTTATGCGGAAAATACGCGGTTCGGCACATTGACGCTGCAAAGGACGGACGACGGCTGGCATGTGCGGTCGGACTATGCGCTGACGCCGCTCACCGTGATCGCGCCCGCAGCGCCGCTTTTGGACGGCGTGTCGCTTGCGGACTATGCCACCGCCGATAAGCCGACGCCCGTCGCGGCGTTTGACGGCGCGGGCGGCACGATCCCCGAAACGGCGGTGTATACGGTCTCCTGCCTGTCGGTCGGGCAGCTCTCCCTGCCGTCCGGCGTGGCGGTCGCCGAAAAGGACGCCGACGGCGCGGTGCATCTGACCGCGACCCCGTCGGATGCCGACAAAGCCGCCCTTTCCGCTTTTGCGGAAAAGACGGCAAGAACCTATGCCGCCTATATCAGCGGCGACGCCGAGCAGAGTGCGCTTTTCGCGCTCATGGAGAGCGGGACGACGTTTGCAAAGCAGGTGCGCGCCTACAGCAGCTATTGGTATAATAAGCATAGCTCCATCGACTTTGAAAACCTGCATGTGGAAACGCCGATCGCCTGGTCGGCGGACGCGTTCACGGTGGATGTTTCGTTTGACTTCATCGTGCGCCGCACGCACGACAGCCACACCTATCCCACCAAATACCGCATCGCCTGCCGCCGCCACGGCGACGGGTTTCAGGTTGCCAACATTTTGACACTGTGAGCGATTTTCCTCTTGCTTTTTTGGGGGAAATAGTGTATACTCACTATCAGTGCCATGCCGGTGTGATGGAATTGGCAGACGTGACGGACTCAAAATCCGTTGGTAGCGATACCGTGTGGGTTCGAGTCCCACCACCGGCACCAAAAAGAAACGACGATTTTCGAAAGAAGATCGTCGTTTCTTTGAAACTTGTCAAGAATTTCGGACAGACAGAAGAGTGAAAAACCGATTTGGAATA
>URNF01000091.1 GCA_900549155.1 uncultured Oscillospiraceae bacterium
CAGCAGACGCGTCTCTGTGCTTTCCTGCAGCTGCCGCATCGCCGCCGCGCGCAGCGCATCCGTGTCCGCCGTCTGCGTCTCGATCTGCGGCAGATCGGCAAGCGTCTTTCGCACCGTCGGCAAAAAACTCAGGACCGCACAAAGAAAGAATGCCGCCGTCACCAGCCGAAACACCTTGCCGATGCCCTTTTTGCCCACCAGCATATGCAGCAGCGTGCAGCCTGCCGCCGCCATGCACACCGCTCCTGCCCATCCGAGAAAGCCCGTCATGTACCGCCGCCTCCCGCCATCGTCACCAGCGCTGTCGCCACGATCATGAACAGTGCCGCCGTCGCCATCGCAGCGATCATGGTTTTGACGACCGTGTGCAGTGTCTTGATCAGCGCCGCCAGCGTTGTCTGTGAAAACGCTTCCGCCGCCATGCCGCACACCCAAAGTCCCGCCAGCCAGCAAAGACATTCAATCATGGCGGGCAGCAGCAACAAAAGCACCGTGAGCATACCGAATGCGCCGACGGTGGTCTTCACCAGCGAAACGCAGCTTTTCACCGTCAAAAATGCCTCGCTCACCGCGCCGCCGACCACCGGCACAAAGCTCGAAAGCGACAGCTTGATCATCTTGTTGCCGAGTGTATCGCTCGCCGCCCCCAGCATACTGTTCACCGACAGCAGCGTTGTGAACGCCCCCGCCGCCAGCCCCAGCGTCCAGGTCACGGCTTTGAGCAGCATTTCCCCCGGCTTGCGGAGATTGCCCGTGTCCGACACCGCGCTCACCGTTCCCATCGCGACCGCCGCCAGCAAAACGGGCAGCAGCACACTGCCGGTCAGCCAGGTCATCAGCTGTGAGAAAAGCAGCAGTACCGTCTGATAAGATGCTGCCGCACGCAGCTGTCCGTTTGCCGCCAAAACGGCGATATAGACCGGCGAAAAGCTGCCCATGAACACTGCCGCGCCCGACAGCGCCTTTTGTACCGCCCGCACACAGGCTATAAACGGCAGCAGCACCGTTGCACTCACCGCCAGCACACCGACACTGCTGTATACCGTCCCAAGCCCTTCCTCCGTCACCGTTTCCCGCATGCCGCTGAGATAGGCGCAAAGGACGGTCGCTGCCAGCAGCACCGCCGCGCTCGCAAGCGGCTTTTTCAGCCCCGCAGTCAAAAGCTCTGCTGTGTGGGATGTCACTTCTTCAAGGTCGACCTCCTGCAGATCGGAAAGATCATACACGCCGATGGTGCGGTACAGCTCCTGTGTTTCGGGAGAAAGTGCATCAAACAGGGCATTTGCACCGCTTTGCTCCAGATTTTCTTCAAAATAGGTGTTTTCCTCTGCCGCCGTCGGCAGCATCAGCAGCAACAGCAGCAAGAGCATCATCGTCCATTTTCGCATTGTTTCACTCCTGCAGCAGCGACAGCGCCAGCGATGTGATCTTTTCAAACAGCGGCAGCGACAGCACGAGCAGCAAGAGCTTTCCCGTCAGCTCTGCCTTGGCGGCAAGTGCCGTCTCTCCCGCATCGCGGCAGGCATCCGCCGTCAGCTGCGTCAAAAGACAGATGCCGAGCGCCTTGAACAGAATGGCTGTGTATGCCTGCGGCAACGCCGCGCCCTCCAACAGGCTTTGCAGCTGTGCAATCGCGGGAGCAGCCGTTTTCAGGATCGCCAGCAGCGCGATCACCCCTGCCGTGATACCGACACCCATCGCCAATTCCGGGCGATAACGGCGCAAAAGCACCGTCAGAAAGGCGGCAACGAGCAGCATGGAAAGAATGGTCGTCAGTTCCATATCAAAACCCGAACACCGACTTCACGGCGTCAAACAGCTGACTGATCTCTGTGACGATCATGGAAAGCACCACGATCAGTCCCGCAAGCGTGGTGAGCATCGCCTGCTCCTCTCTGCCCGAGCGCACCAGCAGCTGGTTTAAGACGGCAACAATGATGCCGATGGCTGCAATTTTGAAAATCAGATCAATTTCCATGGTTTTCCTCTCCGCTATAGGAGCAGCACCGCAACTGCCATGCCGCAGCCCGCCCCCAGTGTCACATAGAGTCTGTCCGCCTTTGCGGTTTTTTCGTGTGTCTTGCGCCAAAGCTCCCGCAGCCCCGCTATGCATTCGCCGACACAGCACTGCTCCGTTTTGGCATCGCCCGTGCCGAGGCGATTGCCGAGACGGCACAAAAGCGCCGCTTCCTCCTCGGCAAGGCCGCCCCGCGTTTCTTCTGTCCGCAGCGCCGCCGCAAACGCCGACGCCATGTCCGTTCTGTCAAGCTCCCGCAGGATGGCGGGAATGAAGGTAAGCGCCGCATATTCCGACATTCCCGCCGTTTCCGCCAAAAACTCCCGCAGCGGCGGCATGGTATACGCAAGGCGTCTTTCAAGATCGGACAGCCACAAAATCGTTTGCTCCTGCGCTTTCTGACGGCGATGCAGCCGCATCACCGCCAGCACGCCCATCAGCGTGCCTGCAAGAATCACGCCGAGTGCGCCGATAAGCTTCAATGTCCTCCACCCCCATGATCGCCGCGATCTTTCCCGGCGCGGCGCGCCCCTGCAAAAACACGACCTTTTCAAACACACGGCGTGAGAGCGCCAGCCGTACCGCAGGGCGGGACAACGCTTCCTCGATGTCGCGACAATGCGCCGTCGCAATGGCGGGCACGCCCGCATGCAGGTTCTCCGTCACCGCTTCCACCTCTGCCCGCGTGCCGAGCTCATCCAGCAGAATAACGTCGGGCGCCAGCGTGCGCACCGCCTGCAAAACGCCGCGTGCTTTCGGGCACCCCGTCAGGATGTCGGCGTTTTCCAGTCCGCCGACACCCGCGATCTCGCCCCGCTCGTCCACCACCGCGACGCGATAGCGCCGCAGAACGTTGCCGTCGGTCAGCATCCTGCCGATGTCGCGCAAAAAGCTTGTCTTACCCGATGCAGGTTCGCCGACAATGAGCATGGATGGGATCCCCTTTTTCAGAAGCGGCAGCAGCGCGGCGGCGCTGCCGTCGTGCCGCTGTGCCACGCGAAGACAAATGGAACGGATGTCCCGCACTGCCGTGACCTCTCCGTTCTCCGTCACCGCTGTTCCGGCGATACCGGCGCGAAAGCCGCCCCTTGCCGTCACAAAACCCTCCCGCAGCTCTGCGCTGTGCGTATGTACCGAATAATCGCATAGCTTATAAAAGGTGCGTTCCAGCGTTTGTGCCGTGCATCGCACGGCAGAGGGCGGCGCCGCGTCCGTCAGCTCTCCCGTCGCCGACACCGCCTTTTCCCCCTCGGGCAGCGACAAAAGCAGCAGCCCGTCTCTGTGTAATCGGATCTCCTGTATGCGGTGCTGCTGTTCCGACGGGATCGCCAGCAAGGCTCGTCCCGTCTCTTCCGGCAAAAACTGCACCGCTCTTTCAAATGCACTCATGCCCTCTGCCTCCTTTGCCACAGTGTATGTACAAGCATGGCAGATTAGAACAAAAAAGCGGCAGTCATTTGACTGCCGCTTCATTGCCCCATATTTTCCGCAATCTATTTGTGTCGGGAACAGAAAATTTTTCACAAATGCGCCCGAGAGCGCCGTATTTATGCTCGCCCAAAGCATGATACGGTAAAAGCTCCGTTTTCGCCGCTTTAATTTCTCTTATAAAAGTGGCGATTTTTATCTGCTCCTCCTCACTGTCATTATAACCGCCGATCACCGGGCCCCTCACAAATATGTCTGCCTTGCCGGAAAGCCTTTTCAGATTTTCCAAAATTCTTTCATTTGACACGCCGGTGCCGTCCTCGTGCAATTCCGGCGTGTATGCTTTCACATTATACAGAAACAAATCCACAAACGGCAGAACCTTTTCAAAGCATGCAAACGGAACATTGCCGGCAGTATCCACTGCGGTGTGTATGCCCGCACCTTTACATTTTTTCAGAATTTCCAAAAGAAAGTCAGGCTGCAGCATACATTCACCGCCGGAGAAGGTAACCCCTCCGCCGGACGTATCGTAATAGTCCCTGTCTTTGATGATTTCATCAAAAAGCGCATCCACCGTATATTCTTCGCCGCACAGCTTTCTTGCATCCGTTGGGCAAAAAAGGGTGCATCTTCCGCAAAAATTGCATGTTGTCAAATGATGCCTGCACACTTCACGGCATTTACCGCAGTTTATACACTTGTTCTGATAAAACAGCATTTCCCTCTTTGACGACTGACTTTCGGGATTATGGCACCACCGACAGTGCAAATTGCAGCCCTTGAAAAAAACCGCTGTCCGTATGCCCGGGCCGTCAACAAAAGAATTTCTTTGTATGTCAAAAATCAGTGCCGACAGCATCCTATCACCCTCTTTGTGTCGTTCTGGAAATGACATCGTCCTGCACCGCTTCATCCAGGTTGACAAAGTAATCCGAAAAACCGGTGACGCGCACACGCAGGTTTTTATACTGCTCCGGCGTGCATCTCGCTTTCAAAAGATCGTCCTTGGAAACATAATTAAGCTGAAAATGAACCCCACCCTTTTTGAAATATGTTTCGAACATATCGACAGTCTTTTCAAAGTTATCATCATCGCTTATCAGTTTTTCGTCAAGGGTTATGTTTGTGACGGTGTTGCCGCAGCCGATGCCGTTCGGATCCACCTCAGCAATGGAATTCAACAATGCAGCAAGTCCGTTTCTGTCCTTTCCGCCTCCCTGCCCGCGTCCGAATTGCAGCATTTCACCGTCATATCTTCCGTCCGGCGTTGCTTTCAATTTTTCGCCGAACCACTTGTGGTGCGGTTGATAGCCGAGCAAATCTCCCACAAGCCAATGATAACCGAACAGATTCGTCTTGTCCTTCAAAAAATCATACAGGCTCCCAAACAACCTCTGTGCAACACTGTTGGAGCGTGCGGTGTCATTTCCGAAGAAATCGCCTTTTTTCATAATCAGCATGTGTAGCTCTTCAAAACCGACCCAGTTTGCCTGAACCGCTTCCACCAGCTCCTGCATCGTGACAATCTTTTCATCATACACAAACTGCTTCACGATAATCAAAGAATCTATTACATTAGTGATACCAATCATCATGGGCGATGCCATTACCGTTTTTCCCGGTCCCTGTGTCAGACTTTTTGCCTTTTCAATACAACCGTAAAAAAATGCGGATGAGAGGTAATTGATATCTCGGGCGCGCACGCGGTTATATTTATCGTCATAAGTGAGCGCGCGCGTGAGATCGGAAAAGAGTTCTTTCAAAAACACGGCATAGTAGTCATCAAAGGTCTCAAGAGAGACGATGCTGCTGCTTTTTTCATGAAACAGCGACGCCGTTGAACGAGCAATGTTGATCGTTGAAGTGGAACCTGAAATCCCCCCGGGGAAAGCGGGCTCATTGCAACCCACTGTTACATACTGCACAGCCTCCTCAAACGAAAATCCGCAAATCTCCGTATAACACTTGATGCGTTTTTCGTCATTCTGAAAAGCAATTCTCTTATTCGGATCCTTCCGTTCACAGTCCATCGCAAATTTGAAATCCTCACGCGAAAGCTTTGCAGTCCACCGCAGTGTTACCTCGGGGATCCATGTCGGCAGTTCCAAAAGGCTTTCCAGGATGAGCCGTGACAAGTCACAAAAACCATCACTGCCGTTCGGAAGGTAGCCGCCGATGCAAAAATGCGATTCGCCGCCGCGCGTAAAATTTCTGCTCTCAATCGGCGTAGCGGCCTGCACCATCAAAAACAGCTCCTGCAGACAGCTTTTTGCTTCTTCGCGCGTTATAGCTCCCGCCGATATATCCTTTTCATAAAACGGCCGCAGCGATCTGTCCAGTGTACCGAGGCTGTCCGGGTCGGCAGAAAAACAAACATAAATCGTCAAAACCGCCTCATAAAACGAGGTCGGCGCATTTTTCGGCACTTTTCTCAGCGTTTCCGACAAATGCAAAAGATTTTCTCTGTATTCCCTTTTTTCAACATGCGCAGCCAACTCTGCTGCCCTGTCAGCGCATTTTTCCGCCCATTGCATTAAGGTCAGAAGAACCCTTTTGATTGCCTTCAAAAAGGCCATTTCCTCTTGCGCTGTATGCTGCTTCAAAGAGGCATCTACCTCATCTGCAATACCGGACAATCCTTTTTTCAGAACATTTTCATAATCCGCCACTGCGTGCTGCCACTCAAAGGTTGACAGATTATCGACGCTTTTGCAATAAAAATCCTCTGCCAAAGCGGCAAAATGTCTGTGCCCCATTCGACGGAAAGCATCGCCCACCACCGATTGGTCACAGTTGAAAAAGCCGGTCATGCCGGAGTATTCTCTCAATACCGGTTCCTGATTCAATATATACTCACAAAGCTGTTTTGACTCTCTTTCCTCCCGCGATAAAAATATGTCTTCCCTGTCAAATTCGGTCTTTTTCTTCACAGCATACATTTTACCGGCCAGAGTTTCTTCTGCCAAAGCAGCAATTCTCTCATTCATACATATCAACCTCCCGAGAAGAGAGTACCACAGCAGGCAGATATGTAAATGCAAAAAAAGCGCGATTTGCACTTTTCGGCACGGAACTTTCCTCTTTGCGATTGCTTTTTCCCCAGGGATACGCTATACTCTGTCACGGGAGGCGATATCATGCGCCATGATTTTATCATTACAAAAATTTGTAATGTTATTCCATATGAGTCACAAGCTTCGGACAAAGTCATTGCTTTCCGCAACAACTTATCATGCAGCGAGCTTATCTATCATTTTTCCGGGAAATCCCTCGTCTGTTTCAATGGGAAAACCGTACTCTGCGAGAAAAACACGATTCGGTTTCTTCCAAAGGGAGAAACCAGAAAGTATACGGTGGCCCTAATGGATCACATCGAATGCATTGATATCTTCTTCGACACGGATACCTGTATTTCCGATGAAATGTTCACAATCAAACTGAATAACGATGTAGCGATTGCTCCGCTTTTCAAAAAAATCTTTTCTCTTTAGGTTGCGAAAAACGACGGATATTATTTCGAATGTCTCTCCCTGTTATACAAAGTTTTTGCCATCTGTCAAAAACAAACCTATCTGCCGGAGAGCCAATATCGAAAAATCAAGCCCGCTATTGAATATATCGGTGAAAACTTCACTAACGAAATATCTATAGATAAACTTTCTACCCTCTGCGGCATCAGTGACTCCACATTAAAAAAGCTATTCATTAAAAAATTCGGGATAACTCCCACCAAGTATATTATCGGTGTAAGAATGCATTACGCCTGCGACTTGTTGCGCAGCGGGCTCTACTCTGTATCGCAAGTCTCCCTGATGTGCGGCTATAACAGCCTATACTACTTCAGCAGACAATTCAAAGCTCACGAAGGCGTTTCCCCATCGGAATATCGCAAGCAAATGGCTTTGGCAGCAAAATAGAGCACCGAGAAAGCATGCTTTCTCGGTGCTCTGTTTATATTGCATTTTTACAGCGGCAAACGGTTTATCGCCTTTTCCTTTGTCGTCACCGTCCAGGTCTTTGCATATTCCTGGCACAGGTTGTCGGTCTTTTCCGCCACCATGGCACTTTTCACATTTTCCTGCCACTGATGACGTCCCTCACCGACATAATAGATGACATGATAGCCGGTGTCGGATTGCACGATGGTGGCATCGCCCGCCTTGCGCGCGGCGTCAAAGCACCAGGTGTTGAACGTGTCGGTCATGCTGCCGTCGGCAATGTTTTCATACAGTCCGCCGTTTTCCTTCGTGCTCTCCTCCTCGGAGTTTTCCTTTGCCAGCGCGGCAAACGCGGCATCCGTCGCACCGTCCTTTTTCCACTGTGCCAGCAATTCCTCTGCTTTTGCCTTCGCCTTGTCAGCAGAGCCGCAGCCGTCCGCCGTCAGAAGGATCGTGCGGAAATTGCGCAGCGGCGTCTCGTCCAGCTTCGGCAGACCGGTGAGCTGATAGACCACATAGGCGGAGCCTGTATCCTCCACAAAGGTTTCGAGCAGCTTTCTGCCGTCTGCAAACGCCCACTCGGAGAATTTGCTGTTGTCGGTATAGGTGGCGTCGGTGCGTTTGCCGTCGGACAGCTCCTGCTTCACATTGTCCGCCGATGCACCGATAGCCGTGAGCACCTTTTCGACAGCTGCCTCAAACGCGTTTTCCGTGGTCGCCGCCGCCACCGTATCTGCCGCGGACTTTGCGGACGCAGCATCGGTATACCACCCGTTCTCGCCATAGGGGAACGTGATGGAAGAATAGGAAATTGTTTTGAAATATTGGCTGTTTTCCTTGAAATAGGCATCAATGTCGGCATCGGAAACGGTGTATTCCCCGATCACCTGTGCATACATCTTGGACGCAATGGACGAAAGCTGCAGCACAGCGCGCAGATCGTTCTTTGTCAGTGCAAACTTCGCGGCATAGGTGCTGATATCGGCGTTTTCCACATTTTGGTCGATCGTCGCCAGCTCTTCCTCTGTGAGCGTTACGCTCTGCTCGTTTGCCTTTTCGGCAAACAACAGCACCTGGCGCAGGTTGGTGCGCGCCTCCAACGCAAAATAGTCAAACCAGGAAACATCCTCGCGGAAATTTTGCTTTTTCAGCGATGTATCCGCGCTGATGCCCAACCGATCGCTGTACTGTTCTACATAGGTTTCATAGGTGTTATAGATGAAATAGGACATCATCTGTCCCGTGATCTTATAATGCGGTGTCGACATGACCACGCTGTGCCGTCTGAAAAAGCCTTTGTTGCTGAGAACGCTTGCCGTAA
>URNF01000092.1 GCA_900549155.1 uncultured Oscillospiraceae bacterium
GGGTCGACCGCCGCCGTTTTTTGCAAAAGCGCCTGCGCCCTGTCCCTTGTGAGCGCGCCGGACAGCGCCGCCCACACCTGCGATTGCCACGAAATTTCGCCGTTTTCCGTCAAAAACAGCTCCGCTTTTGCGTCCCATCGACGCAAAAGCGCCGCGTCCGTCTCGCGCGTCAGCGTTTCGAGCCACGCCGTCGGCTGACCGAGCGCCGCCGCGAGCGTTTGCATTTTTCGCAGGACATAGGCAAAATAGCCCAGCGCCGCCACGCTGCGGTCATATTCGCCGTGGTCGATGAAAAACAGCGCGTCGATCTTCCCCGCCGCACGGTCAAAATGTGCGGCGGCATATTCCACCTGCTGCCGCGCGATGTCATACAGCTCGCGGGGCAGCGTTTTGTCCCCCGTGTTCTCCAGATAGTCAGAAAGGCACAGCCCGAAGCACAAAGAATAGTCGAGATAAAACCACTGATCGACGAAAGGCGGCGTGTCCGGGAACACGCAGGGGGCAACCAGCCCCTCTTTGGTGCGGTGCTCTGCAAACAGGTAGATGCAGCGGCGGATGAGATCGAGATTGTGAAACGTCCCATAGTCCACCAGCGCCTGCAGCCGCAGGTCGCCGATCCACAAGCGGCGATCCCGTTTCGGTCCGTCCTCAAACACGTCCTGTTCGCACTCCGCCAGCGTTTTCACGCACATGCGGTCGATGCGCCCAAGAAGCGGATCGTTCACCGCCGCGGGCGGCACGCTGTCGACATCCACCGCCGAAACGGCGTCCGCATACAGGTTGCACACCGCGACGGGAAACCGCACCGAATCGGTGCGCTGCAGCTTCACATAGCGAAAGGCATACCGCCGCTCCAGGCTGCCGACATAGGGCATGAACGCGACCGTCTTGAAGTCCTGCTGCAGCCAGCCGACCGACAGCGACCGTTCCGAATCCTCTGCCGTTTCCATCAGCTCAATGGGCATTTCCGCAAAGGTGAACGCAATGTTCGTGGGGGAATCGGGGATGTGCTCCTCGCTGCCGCTTGCAAGCTCCATGTGCAGATAGCCCGTGAAGTGGTCGCCGAGATCGAAAATGAGCGGTTCTTTTTCGAGCAACAACGGAAACTGCACGTCACAGAGCTTTTGCACGCGATAGCCCTGAAACGCCGCCTTGTCGGAAACGATCTCCACAAGGCTTTTCGGGGGCACCGTCCTGTGCTTGAGCGGTCGCTTATAGGTATCATATATCTCCATCGGTTTTCTCCTTTTATTGCATAAAACGCCGCTGTCCCCATGAAAAGGGGGCAGCGGCTTTGTCTCTTAACCTTTCACGCCGTCTCCGGACGACATGCCGTTTTGCAGCTGCTTTTGGAAGATGGCATAGATAATCAGGATCGGCACCAGTGCGATCGCCAGTCCGGCAAAGGTACGCCCGTAGTTTACGTCATACGTGCCGGAGTTTGTCAGATAGGAAAGCCCGATGGCGATGGTATATTTGCTGCTGTCCCGAATGAAGGTCAGCGCCGTGATATACTCATTCCATGTGCCCATCACATTGAGCAGCGCCACCACAAACAGCGACGGCTTGGACAGCGGCACGATGATGCGGAAAAAGATGGTGAACTGGGATGCGCCGTCGATGGTGGCGGCTTCCAGCAGGGCATCGTGGATGCCGCGGACAAAGCCCACCATCATGAAAACGGAGAACGGCATCCCCTGTATGGCATAGATGACCGACAGCCACACGAGAGAATCGGTCATGTGCGCCGCGTCCGCAAAATAATAGAGCGGAACGAGCATCAGCACGGCGGGCACCATCATGCCCACCATATAGAATTTTTCCAGTCCGCGGATGAATTTGCCGCGGTATTTCGCGATGACATAGGCGTTCGCGCCCACAACGAGCAGCGTGATCGCCAGCGTCAGCAGCACCGTCAGGATGCTGTTGAGGAAATAGCCCGCGAAGTTTGCCTCTTTCCACGCTTCAACAAAGTTGCTCCATTGCGGCGAGGACGGCAGCGCCCACGGGGACGCGAAAAACTCCTGGTTGCTCTTGAGCGACGTATACAAAACCCAGATCACGGGGAACGCCACCGTCACGCCCCACAAAATCAGGAAAACACGGATCACCCATTGCCCGATGCGGGTGGACAGCGGCAGCCGGGTGGCATTCGATTTCTTACTCATTGGCATTCGACCTCCCGGACATGATGCGGTTGACCACGAACGACGCGACCGCCGATATGATCAGCATGATGATCGCCGCCGCATAGGAATAGCCCACCTGCGGCCACTGGCTGTCAAAGCTGTTCTGATAGACGAACATGCCCATCACCGTGGAGTCGGAATTGACCGCATCTCCCAGCATCGCCTTGACGAGCGTGAAGTTCGAGCCGAACGACTGGAACAAAATGGTGATGACCATGAACCGCGCCTGTTCCCACACGGCGGGCATGGTGATATACCGCAGCTGCTTCCATTCGCCCGCGCCGTCGATGGTGGCGGACTCATACAGCTCCTTGCTGATGCCGTTGATCGCCGTGATCATGACCAGCATGAAAAGACCGATGCCGCACCAGCTCGCCACAAAGGTGATGACCCCGATGGGATGGGTATAGGTCCATCCCATCGGCGGGATGAGGCTTTGCAGTCCCATCCCCCGCAAAAGCGGGTTGAGGATGCCGAAATTGGGGTCAAGCACGAAGGTCCAGATGGTGGAGATCACAATGACGCTCAGCACGTTCGGCATGAAGAAAATGAACCGATAGATGCCCGATTCCGCCTTTGAAAACCGCAGCCTTGTCAGCGACACGGCAAACAGGATCGTCAGCGCAATGATCAGCACTTCCTTGCCGAGGATGATGAGAAAATCGTTGCGGATCGCCGCCAAAAATTCGGGATCGGTGATCACGTTTATGTAGTTCTGAAATCCGACGAAATGATCCATTGTCAGCGCGTCGAAGCCCGACCATTCAAAAAAGCTGGTATACAGCGAATTGAAGATCGGATACACACAGAACAGAATGTATAAGGCAAGCGGCGGCAGACAGAAAACGCAGAAAAATGCGATCTTGGAGCGATCCACCGGCTTGCGGGTCTTAGCTTTTGTTTGTGGCATAGTTGCACCCTTTTCCCATCTCAGCCGACTTTCTTTTTCGTTGCCTTTTTCAGCTCGGCAACCACCTGATCCACCGACATTTTGCCGGAGATGAGACTGTTGACACACTGGTTGATCGTTGCGTCCACGCTGCCCCATGTGGTCGAGCCCTTGGACAGCAGCGTCACCTGCGAGGAGTTGATAAGCTCATTGACCTGCTTTGCGGAGTCGGTCAGGTTCGCCTTGGAAACGTCCGTGCGCGCGGCACTCGGCACCGCGCACAGCTCGGCAAACTTCGCCGCGACCTTGTCGGTGTAGAGGAAGCGCAGGAAGGCTTCCGCCGCCTTGGGGTTCTTCGCCTTGGCAGCGATGCCCACGGTCGCCGAGGATGCGATCACGCAGGTCTTCTGGTTGGCGTCCTGCAAAACAGACGGATAATACTTCATTTTGAATCCCGCAGGCGTCGAATCCTTCATTTCGCTTTCCAGCCACAGACCGTTCGGGATCAGCGCCGCGTTGTGCTTGAGCCACGCCGCCTGGCTGGTGATGTGATCCATGGACATGCCCGACAGATCGAAATAGCCCGCGTCCGCCAGCGTTTTCAGCTTTGTCAGCACCTTCTTGAAGCGCGCGTCGTCCCAAACGGACTCGCTCGCGGCGTTGGCGATGTTATAGAAGAACTGCTGATCGTTTGAAGCCAGCGCTTCCGACGCCACCGCCGGCATCAGCATGCCCCAAACGAGATAGCCGGAATATTTGCCGGTATAGATAAGCGGCGACGTGCCCGCAGCCTTCACCGTGCGGCAGAAGGAGGTCAGCTCCGTGTAGTTCTTCGGCACAGACCAGCCCTTTTGGGACAGGAATGCATCGTCATACCACATACCGTAGGTGGACAGAAGGATCGGCATTTCGAAGATCTTGCCGGTGCTCTTATAGGTCGTCACAAGACCGCTTTTGATCTGCTTGCTGATGGGAGTGGACGTACCGTAGACCTTGCCGTTATTATAGAGATCGCTCAGGTCGCGCAGCTTGTTTTCGTCCATCCAGGTGCTCTTGGGCATGTTGGTGCCGTCCAGGAACACGAAGTCGGGCGGGTTGTCCTTTGCCCAGCGGGTCTTCATCTGCGCATTGACGTTGGCGTCGAGGTGCGCGTTGATCTCCAGGTTCGGCTGCAGCTTTTGGAATTCTTCAATGGCATATTCCCAGCACTTCTCGCCATAGCCGCCGACGAAGATCTGCAGCTCCAGTGTGCCGCTGAGCTTTTCCTCGGTGGTGTTGTCGACATTGCCGGCGTTGTTGGCGGAATTGTCGCCGCCGCCGTTCACAACGTTGCCGGGCTTTGCGGGAGTCTTGTTTCCGTTGCCGCCGTTGTTGTTTTTTCCGTTTGCCTTGGTGGTCTTGTCGGTATTGTTTGCAGGGGTGCTGTTGTCCCCGTCGGCGGTCGTTCCCGTCGTTTGGGCGTCGCCGTCGATATAGCTGGTGTTGGTCACAACTTCGCTGGAGCGCGTCGTTTTTGTCAGGCTGCACCCGGCAAATGCGCCAAGCAGCAGCACACAGACGCACAGGAGACTGCACACACGGATGAGGTTTTGTTTCATGAAAATTCTCCTTTCACACGGCTCCGATCGGTGCTGCATCGGTTGGATGCAGCACCGACGGGATGCGTTTTGCTTACAGGTTCACGCGGGCTTCGCCGTCGCCCGAAAGCGTCACCGACGCTTTCGGCTCGCCGCCCACGGTGAATTGCAGGGTCTGCCCCGCATGGCGGCGCACATAGCCCTTTTTCACCACTGCCGTCACACCGGCAAGTCCGCCGCGGCGCTCAAGGCTGTCCACGCGGACACCGGAGCGCTTGGCGTGCGCGGCTTTCACGCGCTTGCCGCCTCTGTAGAACACGACGTTGCGGGTCAGCAGCACCAAAAGTACCAGAAGTGCCAGCAGTCCTGCCAGCACACCGCCGCCCAGTGCAATGATCGCGGGCCAGTTCAGTTCGGTGTGCTCCGTATATTTGACGGTGTTCGTCGTGACCGGCTTTTTCTCCGGCTCGTTCGGCGTCGTCGGTTCATCCGTCGGGGTGTCGGGTGTCGCGGGCGTGTCGGGTTCATCCGGCGCGGTCGGCGTGTTGTCGTCGGGCGCGGTCGGGGTCACCGGCGTGTCGGGGGTGGTCGGCGTGTCCGGTTCGTCGGGCGTCGGATCGTCCGGCTCGACGATGGGCGGTTTGGCATACACGCGGGCAAAGTAGGCGATCACCGTGTGGCTCTCGCCGATGTCCGACAGCGTGTAGGTGTTGCCCGACACCGTGGTCTTGACGCCGTCCACCATCAGGTGATCCAGTCGGTAGCCCGTGTCGGCTTGCAGCTTCACGGTGATGCTGCCGCCTTTTTCCACTGCCTGCAGACCCTCGGGCGTGATGCTGCCGCCCGCCGTGCGGGTGAAATAGCTCCGCAGCTTGTTGTCACCGGAAAGACGGAACAGGCGCGTCTCGCTCTTTTCGCAGTTGACGGTGAATTCCGTCACGTCCTCGGCGATGATCTTGCCGTTAAAGACGTCATACACGGTGCTGCGCTTGGGGAGACGGATGGTCTTTTCGCCGCCGAACAGTGAGTGCACCGACACATAGTTGTTGTCCGCATACACCACGTCCGAGGCGTTCCCGTCATACACATGGCAGCCGACGTGCGTCAGAATGTTGCGCAGCAGCGCCTGCGGGAAGCAGGGAACGGCGGAATAGATGCTCACCCACTGCCGTCCGTTCTCATTCATTTCCTTGACTGCCAGACCGGCGGCATTTGCCCAGCCGCTCTGCTCGGTGTGATAGCCCAAGGTGCGCGCCGTCGGATCGTTCACGGCGATCACGGGAGCAAGCGTGTTATACTCGATCGCGCCGAAGCTGACATCCGCCAGCCCTGCGGTCAGCCAGTGATCATAGTCGGTCACCTCGACCGTGCCGATCGATTTGCGCTGTCCGTTCGGCGAGGAGACAAGCTCCATCTGCATACCCGTCAGCGCCGACAGGTTCGCGATGTCCGAGGTGTTGCCGTCGGACAGACCCGCCGTGAAGATCCAGATAATCACGTTGCCGTTCTTGCAAAGGCGCTCTTCAATCGCCTTGCGTTCAGTGTCGGTGATCTGCGTTGCCGACAGCATGATGTTGACCTTGTGCTCCGGCACAAGTCCCTTCGCGAGATCGTCCAGCACATAGGTGTCATAGGGAACGCCCATGCTGTACAGCTCCCGCCGCTGATACATAAGCAGCGCCTTATACAAAAGCTCATTTGTCAGATCCGAACCGCTGTAGCCCATATATGCCGCCGACTGCTCGTCATAGAACACCGCGACATCGGACACGCTTTCGCGCGCAAGTCCCAGCGACAGGGTCATTTCCTGCATCATCTGCGATGCCAGCTGCTGCACCTGTGCGTCGGTGAAATAGGTGCCCGCCAGGCTGTAGAGATACAGCCCGCAGCCCTTCGACAGGGCATAGGCATAATTGCGCTTCAAGGTTTCCACCGTCTGCTCCGCCGTGCGGGTCCAGCCGACCGCCGCACGCGCGTCGGGGGCCTCAAACATATCGGTGGTGTGGTTGCGGTCGTCGTCCTCGGCGATATACAGCTTGCCGTGCGCCGTGACCGAGTCCACCGTCGACATATAGTCGCCGGAATAGCCGATCTCGCGCTCGCTGTACAGCCACGGACAGGTGATGAAGTCGATATATTCGGAATCCAGTATCCGCTGGAACGAGGTCTGGGACGTGCTGGACGCCATGTCATAGTTGATAACGTTCAAAAGATAACCGGCATATGTGCCGACCATCAGGCGGCCGCCCACCGCTTTTTTCGCCACCTCGGCGAAATACAGCATGGCGTCGGTCTTCATGTCGCCCATGAACAGCTCATAATCGATGGCGTGGCGATTCTCCTTGGCGCTCAGAACGCTGCCGAACGTCGTCGCCGTGCGCGCCGCCTTGTCCGGCACGCCCGCCGTCTCGAACGTCACGCTGCTGTCGCCCCATGCCTGCCGCAGTTCATCCACCGTGGCATACTTCTCGCGCAGCCACTTGCGGAAAGCGGTGATGCCGACGCTCGAATAATCGCCGATAACATTGGCGTTGCCGTTCATGCCCCACCACTGCCACTCATAGGTCGTGCCGCCGGTGATCTTGAAGCCGACGATGTTGTTTGCATACGGCTGCTCCATCAGATAGGCGATGATGCGGGTGAGCACCTCGCCCACCTCTTTGCGATAAAGCTCCGAGGAGAACGATTCCTTGCTGATAACGCCCGAGCTGAGTTTCACGCATTCATCGGGGTGCTGATCCAGCCACCACTGGGGAGGCGTCGTGTCGATTGCGACCATCAGCTGGGAATTGGGATCTGCCGCCAGCGTGCCGAGCATCTGTCTGTCGATCGTCTCGGTCTTGATGCTGCCGTCCGCCATCCACAGCTCGCCCAGCGTCTCGCGCGGCAGGATGAAGGCGATGGAGGTGTCGATGCCGCCGTTTGCCAGCCCTGCCATTTCCGCCGTGTCAAACTGGGTGTCGCGCTCGGGGCGGCTGTACCACAGCGGCGCTTTGGCGATGCCGTTGACAAACACCGTGGGCTTGCCGTTGTGCATCTTCACTTCGCTCTTGGTGTCCACCGTTTTCTCCGGCTGCGCCACCTTCAGGTTGCCGACCTTGTTGTTGATGAAATAGTCGCTGACGATGGCAACGGTGTTGTCAAACTGCAGCGTATAGCTGCCCTCCGCCAAAAACAGCGGCACGGTCAGCACAAATTTTGCCTCAAATTCCTTGCCCACCGGCCAGCTGTCGGTGGTCGCGCCGTCCGCCAGCGCGATCGTGCCGGTGCAGATGCGGCTTGTGGAATTGCGCTTCCAGAAATAGACCGCAAAGCTGTTGGTCTTCGGGAGCTTTTCATTGATCTTGAGCGTCGCCGTGATCTCCACCGTGTCACCGGCATAGACCGTGTTCTTCGGGAAGTTGAACACGTTTGTCTCCAGCTTATAGTCGGAGTATTCGGCGTTGTCAAAGTCGATGGAGCCCCATCCGCCGCCGCCTGCCTTGGCATAGATCTCGGCATGCGTCCAGCCGCCGGTGGTCATGTCATAATCCGGCTCCATGAAGTGCTGTTCATCCGCTTCTGTCCAAAGCGGGTTGGGCGCGGCGTCCTCGCCGATGGACGCGCGGGCGACAAACGCGCTGTTATCGCTGTAGAACCGCAGCGCCGAGCCGTTGTCCATCTTCACGATGCCGTCATACAAAAGGCCGTAGCGATAGACGCCGTTATACAGGCGCAC
>URNF01000093.1 GCA_900549155.1 uncultured Oscillospiraceae bacterium
TCTGCCGCCGCCAACCGCCAGAACCGCTCACAGGGATAGTTGCGGTGATCCCGCACGCCGAGCAGATTGCATTCGAGCGGAATGTCCATCTCTCTTGCGGCGACGCACAGGCGGGACATCTCGGCGGCATAGTCCTCATCGCTGCCGACAAAGGGGATGAGGTCGGGGTGCGCAAGATACGCAAACATGCCGGTTTTCAGCCCCGCGATCACCTGATCGACATATTCCCGCAACAGCGAGCGGTCGGCAGTTTCCGCGTGCAGCGACCGATCGCTGTCATATTCATTTTTTATCATATGCTGTCCGAGCAGCAGATAGTCAAAGGAAAACGATCGCAAAAATGCGAGCTGCTCATCGAAAAGCGCCGGATAGTATTCCGCCTCATATCCGATGAGGATCTCGATGTCGTCCGCATAGGCGCGTTTCAGTTCTTTCAGCGTGGCGATATAGTCCGCCGTCTGGTCGGCGTCCATGCGAAAGCCGCTTTTGAAGCCGTTCGGGAAATTCGGCACAGGCACATGATCCGAAAAGCCCAGCACCTTAAACCCGCGCGTGATCGCCGCCTCGATATATTCCCGCTCCGTGCCCGACGCGTGGCGGCAGCGCCAGGTGTGGGTGTGATAATTTTTCAGCATGCTTCTCCCCCCAGTGCCGCGCACAAAAGCGCAATGCTGTTTTTCGCCGCCGCGTCCGCAAACACGGGATAGTCCACCTGTGCCTTGCCGGACGCATCGTCCGAGATCGCCCGCACCAGCGCAAACGGCACGCCGTTCACAAAGCACGCCTGCGCCACTGCGCCGCCTTCCATCTCACAGGCGACCGCCCCGAAGGTGTCGACGATGCGGCGTTTCTCCGCTGCATCCGCCACAAAGCGATCACCCGTGGCAACGATGCCGCCGTGCGCGACCGCACCGACGGCAGCTGCCGCCGCCTTTAGCCTTTCGGTGAGCGCCCTGTCGGTCGGCAGCACGATCCTGTTGATGCCGGAGAGCAGCCCGACGGGATCGCCGACGGCGGAGGTGTCCATGTCGTGCTGCACCGCGCCGTCCGCAATGACCAGATCGCCGATGGAAAGCGCCGTGCTGAGACTGCCTGCAACGCCGGTGTTGATGATGCACTGCGGCGCAAAGCGCAGGATCATGGTCTGTGCGCACAAGGCAGCAAACACCTTGCCGACGCCGCACACCGCCACCACCGCCGTGTGCCCGCACAGCGTCCCCGCCGTGTAGGTCACGCCGCCGATGACCGTCTCCGTTTTGTCCTGCATTTTCTCCAAAAGCCCCGCCGCCTCTTTCTGCATAGCGGCAATAATTCCGAATTCCATACTATTTCTGTTTCTCCACTATCTTATATTCATCGTCCATGCGGAAAAAGGGGCAGCTGTCCGCGGCGCCGCTGTAGAACCGATAGAGATCGTCCTCGTCCGCGTCCACCAGGCAGACATAGTCCTCGGCGTCGTCGTCATAGACATAATAGGTGCAAAATGTGCACGGATCGCTCACCGCACTCCCCCCTTTTATCCTTTTCATTGTAGCACACTTCTTCGGTCGGCACAATTCCCTCTTGCAATTTTTTTTCGGTTGGCGTATACTGTTCGGTACAGAGTAGGCATGTGAGCGTATGGAGCTTCCACAGCGTGTGGAGCTTTCACCAGTGCCGCGCGGACGGGGAGTTGCCGCGCGGACGAAAAGCCGCGGGCGGGCGGCTGCGGTTCACATGCCGCATCCCGCTGTACATACGGCGTTTTCCCTCCGAGGGACAAAGCGCCGCCCATGTGCGGGCGTCGAGCTTTGTAAAATCGGAGGTGTTTTTATGTCTGAAAGCAAAACCTATTGGAAAGCGGCGGCAAATGCGTTTCGCGACCGTCGGCTTTTGACCTTTGCCGCGCTCATCATCGCACTGCGCGTGGCGGTGAAATTTCTCAAGATCCCGCTCGGCGCGGGGCTGTATTTTTCCTTTGACTGCTATGTGAATGCGCTCGGCTCGCTGGTCTATGGGCCGATCGTCGCGCTGGCGGTGGGCGCTGTGTCCGACACGCTCGGCTGTCTCATCGCCCCCACAGGACCGTATTTTTTCCCGTTCATATTTGTGGAGATGGGCAGCTCATTTCTTTTTGCCCTTTCCTTTTGGCGCAAGCCGCTTTCCGTGCCGCGCGCGATCGCCGCAAAATTCACGGTGAATTTCGTGTGCAATATCGTGTTGACCTCGCTTTTCTATAAGTGGAGTCTTTATGTGTTCTACGGCGTGGAAAAGGCGGAAGCCTATGCGCTCATAAACGGCGTGCGCATTGCGAAAAGCCTTGTGCTGTTCCCCGTAGAAGCGCTGCTCATCGCGCTGCTTTTCAAAGCGCTTTTGCCGTTTTTGAAACGCGAGCGCCTGCTCCCCGCCGACACGACGCTCACCCTCTCCCGCCGCCACTATGTTCTCATCGCGGGATTGCTTCTTTTGTCGGTCGGGCTGGTGCTGTTTTATATCTACTTTCTCAAAGACTTCCTCACCGCACACAATTTCAAGCTGCTGTAACAAAAAAGGAACGCTCCGCGGAGCGTTCCTTTTTTATTTGCATTATATTATATCGGCAAAAATGCCGCCGCTGTCGCGAACACCACCGCCGGCAGCAGGTTGGCGACGCGGATCTTCTTGCCGAACACAAGGTTGATACCGACGCAGAACACCAAAGCAGAGCCGACCATCGAGAGGTTTGCAAGCGCCGTTTCCGTCATCAGCGGCTTCACCCACACGGCAAGCAGCGTGATGAGCCCCTCAAACACAAGCACCGGCAGCGCCGAAAAGATGCACCCTTTTCCCATCGAGCAGGTCATCACCAGCACGATCGTGAAATCGAGGATCGCCTTTGCCGCCAGCAGCGACCAGTCGCCCGTCATGCCATCCTCAATCGCGCCGACGATCGCCATCGCCCCGATCGAAACGGTCAGCGACGCCGTCACAAAGCCGTCCACAAAGCGGGTGTCCCCCGTGCTGTGCGTCTTGCGCTTGAGCCATTCGCCGAAGCGCTCGAACCCGCGTTCCATGTTGATCGCCTCGCCGACCACCGCGCCGAGCACCATGCACACTGTCAGCAAAATGCCGTTTGCGCCGGCAAGCCCGCCGTCCTTTATCTTCAGCATCTGCTCCATCGCGCCCGCGATGCCGATAAAAAGCACGCAGACACCGTTTGCGCGCTGCAGCGTTTCCTGTATCCGTTCATTCAGAAACTTCCCAAAAAGAAGTCCCAAAACGCCGCCGAGAAGGATGGCGGCGGTGTTGACCAGCGTCCCGCACCCGATCATATCCACTGCTCCTTTTGTCAAAGCCTGCCGCCATTTTAGCACGCGCACGCGCAATTTTCAATCCTCGGCAAAAAATTTCAAAAAAATTGCAAAAAACACTTGACAGTTGAGCACATGTTCAACTATAATACAGTTGAACGTTGGTTCAACTGAAAGGAGTCACACACATGTCGAAAAATCCGTTTTCCTGCGATTGCAGCGTGGTGCATGAGGCGGCGGTGCACTGTGTCACCGAAAAAATGCTTTCCGACGCCGACTTTGCACAGGTCACCACCTTTTTCAAGGTGCTGGGCGATCCCACCCGCATGCGCATCATTTGGGCGCTGGAGCAGCATGAGCTTTGTGTCTGCGACATTGCCAACATCCTCGACATGACCAAGTCCGCCGTTTCGCATCAGCTGTCCACCCTCAGAAAGGCAAAGCTCGTGCGGTTTCGGCGGGACGGGAAAACGGTCTATTACTCACTCGCCGATGACCACGTCCGACAGATGCTGGACGCCGGTCTTGAGCATATTTACGAATAACAACATAGCAAAAATTAAAAAGGAGCATATCATTATGAAACTCAACTACAGCATCACCGGAATCGACTGCCCCAACTGCGCCGCAAAGATCGAGCGCAAAATTCAGAAGATCGACGGCGTCAGCCTTGCCGCTTTGAACTTCATGACCTCAAAGCTGCTTGTTGAAGGCGACGACGACAAAAAGGACGCCATCATGGCGGAGATTGCCCGTTTGGTGGCAAAAATGGAGCCGGATGCGGAACTGAAAGCGCTGTAAGGAGGCGTTTTTTGTGAAAAAGAAGCTCATTCCCATTCTGGTCGGCGGCGTGCTGTTTGTTGCGGCGCGTCTGCTGGCGGAAGCGATGTTCTGGCCGTCGCTTGCCCTCTACATCATCGCCTACCTCGCGGTCGGCTGGGAGGTCGTGTTCAAGGCGGCACGCAACATCTGCCACGGCGAGGTTTTCGACGAAAACTTCCTCATGGTGGTCGCGACCGTCGGCGCGTTTGCCGTCAAGCAGTTCCCCGAAGCGGTCGCCGTCATGCTGTTCTATCAGGTCGGCGAAATGTTCCAGGATTATGCCGTCGACAAATCCCGCCGCTCCATCAGCACGCTGATGGACATTCGCCCCGACCATGCGACGCTGCTGCATGACGACGGCACCGCCGAAGAGGTCGATCCGTCCACCGTGCAGATCGGTGACCGCATTTTGGTCAACGCGGGCGAAAAGATCCCGCTCGACGGCGTGGTGGAAAGCGGCACGGCGCTTTTGGACACGGCAGCGCTGACGGGCGAGTCCGTTCCGCGCGAGGTGTCGGTGGGGAGCGAGGCGCTCTCCGGCTGCATTGACTTAAACGGTGCGCTCACCATCCGCGTCGAAAAGACCTTCGGCGCGTCCACCGTCAGCAAGATCCTCGATCTTGTGGAAAACGCGGGCGCGCGCAAATCCCGTTCGGAAAACTTCATTTCCCGCTTTGCGGCGGTCTATACCCCCATCGTGGTGATCGCCGCCGTGCTGTTGGCGCTCATTCCGCCGCTGCTTCTGCATCAGCCGTTCGGCGACTGGATCTATCGCGCCTGCACGTTCCTTGTGGTGTCCTGCCCCTGCGCGCTGGTCATTTCCGTCCCGCTGAGCTTTTTCGGCGGCATCGGCGGCGCGTCCAAGGCGGGCATCCTCGTCAAGGGCGGCAACTATCTTGAGGCGCTCGCCTCTGCGGAGATCGCCGTTTTTGACAAAACGGGCACGCTCACAAAGGGCACGTTCGAGGTGCGCGAGGTGCAGCCGGTCGGCATGGACGCCGACGCCCTGCTCGCCCTCGCCGCAACGGCGGAGAGCCGCTCGGATCACCCCATTGCCAAATCGCTGCTCGACGCCTGCAAGGCCCCCGACACGGCATCCCTCACCGACGTGCAGGAGATCGCCGGTCACGGCGTGAAAGCGACGATCGGCGGCAAAACCGTTCTTGTCGGCAACCGCCGTCTCATGAATGAGGTCGGCATCACCCCGCCCGAAGCAGCTGCGGCGGGCACCATGGTCTATGTCGCGGTGGACGGCGCTTTTGCGGGCAGCATCCGCATTGCCGACGCCGTGAAAGAGGACGCTGCCGACGCCATCAAGGGGCTGAAAGCGGCGCACGTGCGGCGCACCGTCATGCTGACGGGGGATGTCCGTCCCGTCGGCGAAGCGGTCGGCAAGGAATTGGGACTTGACGAGGTCTATACCGATCTGCTCCCTGCAGGCAAGGTGGAAAAGCTCGAAGCGCTCCTCAAGGAGACATCCCCCGCCGGCAAGCTGCTGTTTGTCGGCGACGGCATCAACGACGCACCGGTGCTGGCGCGCGCGGATGTCGGCGTTGCGATGGGCGGTCTCGGCGCGGACGCGGCGATCGAAGCGGCGGACGTCGTTATCATGGACGACAAGCCCTCCCGCATCGCCACCGCCATCGCCATTGCGCGCAAAACGCTGCGCATCGTGCGGCAGAATATCGTGTTCGCCCTGACGGTCAAGATCCTGGTGCTGGTGCTCAGCGCCGTCGGTATTGCCGATATGTGGGCAGCGGTGTTCGCCGACGTCGGTGTGTCGGTGCTGGCGATCTTAAACGCCCTGCGCATGCTGCAAAAGCAAAAGGATTGACACCGCCGACACCGTATGCTACTATGGTGAAAAAGGTGAAAAGGGGTATGCGGAATGGAAGCACTTGTCAGTCTCTGCATCGGCAAATTGCAGCATAAATACGGCGATATGCGCGCGCTCGAAATTGCCAAAGCGTGCGGCGCGGACGCCGTCGATTTCAACCTCATCGAAAACTCCTACACAAAGTCGGACAACATCTATGCAAAATCCGACGAGGAGATCGTCGCCTACTATGAAAGCGTGCGGCAAAAGGCGGAAAGCCTCGGTCTGCTCATCGGGCAGACGCACGGCAGGATCAAAGGCTTTCGCAACATCGAAGCGGAAGACGAAATGCTCATAAAGGACGCGCGCATCGACTGTCTTGCCACGGCAACGCTCAAAGCGCCCGTGTGCGTCATGCACAGCGCGACCTCGATCTTTTTCGGTCCCGACGTTGACCCGCAGTTCATGCGGGATCTGAATTTTGACATGTTCACCCGCATTTTGCCGTTTGCACGGCAGTATAACGTCAAGGTCGCGACCGAGACCTTCGGCGACGCGACCGGCAGGAACTGTCTCGACTTTTTCGGCGACATCCGTGAGTTCCTCATGTCCTATCATCGGGTGTGTGCCGTCGAGGACTTCAAGAAGTATTTCACCATCTGCGTCGACACGGGACATTCCAACAAGGCGACACGGTATAATCAGCCGTCGTCGGGCGACGTTTTGCGGATGTGCGGCGGGGATGTCACGGTGCTGCACCTCAACGACAACGACACCTTCACCGACCAGCACAAGCCGCCGCTCACCGGCTCGCTTGACTGGAAGGACATCATGAAAGCGCTGAAAGAGATCGGCTACAAGGGCATTTACAATATGGAAGTGAACCTTGCCTGCTTCGGCAACGCGCTGTGCGAGGACACGGCAGCGCTCTCCGTGAAGATCATGAGAAATCTTTTGGCACAACAGTAAACACTATACGGGCTGCGGCAATTTCACACGCCGCAGCCCTGTACGCTTTTTGGGGGGGAGAATGATGGAAGATCTGAGCACACTGCGGGAAAAATGCCTTGCCTGCACGCGCTGTCCGCTTGCCGCCACCCGTCAGAAGGTGGTGTTCGGTGTCGGACCCGAGGACGCAAAAATTCTGTTTGTCGGCGAGGGACCGGGCGCCAATGAGGACGCAAAGGGCGAACCGTTTGTCGGCGCGGCGGGAAATCTTCTCGATCGGATGCTCGACGCCGTCGGGCTTTCGAGAGAGAAAAACGTCTATATCGCAAACATCGTCAAATGCCGCCCACCGCAAAACCGCGATCCCGCCCCCGAGGAGCAGGACGCGTGCATCGGCTGGCTGCGGGCACAGACGGCGATCTTAAAGCCGCGCGTCATCGTGTGTCTCGGCAGAATTGCCGCCTGCCGCATTATTTCCCCCGACTTTCGCGTCACCCGTCAGCACGGCGTTTTCACCGAACGAAACGGTGTGTGGCTGATGGGGACGTTTCACCCTGCGGCGCTTTTGCGCAATCCCGCGCAAAAGCCGGATGCGTTCGCGGATTTTCTCGCGCTGCGCGATCGGCTGCGGGAATGGGATATTTAGGACTTGAAAAAACGGATACATTGCGGTACAATGGTATCACTATGAAAAAGGGAAGTGCGAAAAATGGCAAAAGTATTGGTGGAAACCTCCGCCCGTCACGTGCATGTAACCGAGAAGGATCTTGAGACGCTGTTCGGCGCGGGCTATCAGCTGACGAAGAAAAAGGATCTGTCCCAGCCGGGGCAGTATGCGTGTGTGGAGCGCGTCGACGTGGTCGGTCCGAAGAAAACGCTTTCCGGCGTGTCCATCCTCGGCCCCTGCCGCAACGCAACGCAGGTCGAGCTGTCGCTGACCGACGCGCGTTCGATCGGCGTGGTCGCGCCCATCCGTGAATCGGGCGACATCGCCGGTTCGGGCGCCTGCAAGCTGGTCGGCCCCTGCGGTGAGGTGGAGCTGACCGAGGGCGTCATTGCCGCCAAGCGGCACATCCACATGACCCCCGCCGACGCCGAGACCTTCGGTGTCAAGGACAAGGACATCGTGAGCGTCAAGATCGACGGCGGCGACAGAGCGCTGACCTTCGGCGAAGTGGTCGTGCGCGTGAGCGACAAGTTTGCGCTCGCCATGCACATCGACACCGACGAGTCCAACGCGGGCTGTGTTGCCCCCGGCACGATGGGCGAAGTGATCAAATAACATATCCGAAAAGAGAAAATGCGCGCTGCTTTCGCAGCGCGCATTTCAGTGTGTCAAAAAACTTGTTTTTTGACACACTGTGAGGCTGTCTAAAAACCGC
>URNF01000094.1 GCA_900549155.1 uncultured Oscillospiraceae bacterium
CTTGCCCTGCGCGACCATGTTCCCGCCGACGAGCATGATCTGACGCCGGGGGCGCGCCGCTTTCGGGAAATCCTGCAGGTGCTGCATGCACACTGCGAGGAGGACCTGTCGGTGGAGCAGTTAGCGGAGCTTTGCGGCTGTTCGGTCAGCAACATGAAGCGCATTTTCAGCCGCTATTCCGATCGCGGCGTGGCGAAATATTTTCTCACCATCAAAATTCAGCGTGCGATGCAGCTGCTGGATGCGGGCGTGCCCGCAGCAGAGGTGGCGCGGCGGCTGGGATTTGCGGAAACGGGCTATTTCCACACCGTGTTCCGCCGCGAGACGGGCATGACGCCCGGCACCTATCGCCATGCGCGCAAGAATGAACGCTATTTCATCCGACAAAACAAAGATGAAACGCCGCCTGTTTAAGGCGGCGTTTGCATTTTATGTGTAGGCATCCGCAAGGACGGCAAACTGCGCAAGGGTCAGCTGCTCGGCGCGCGCCGTCGGCGGGATGCCCGCCCTTTCGAGGGCGGCAAGATTTTCTTCCTTTGTGAAGCCTGCCGTGCAAAGTGCGTTTGCAAGCGCCTTGCGGCGCTGCCCGAACGCAGCGCGGATGAGGGTGAAAAGCCGCTTTTCATCCCCGACGGCGACCGGCGGCGTTTTGCGCACGGCAAGGCGGATGACGGCACTGTCCACGTTCGGCGCGGGCAAAAAGCTGCCGCGTGAGACGGCGAAAAGGCGCGTCGGCTCGGCATAATACTGCACCGCAAGGCTCACCGCGCCGCAGGCGCGCGTCCCCGGTGCGGCACACAGCCGCTCAGCGGCTTCCTTTTGCACCATGACGGTGATGTCCTCGATCGGCAGATGGCTTTCGAGCAGCAGCATCAGGATCGGCGAGGTGATGTAATAGGGGAGATTGGCGCAGATGTGCACCGGCATATCCCCAAACTGCTCTTTTATCAGCGCGTCGAGCGGGAGCTTCATGACGTCTCCCGAAACGATCGTGACGTTGTCAAAGTCCGCCAGGGTTTCCGCCAGCACGGGCGGCAGGCGGTCGTCAAGCTCGACGGCGACGACCTTTGCCGCACGCTTTGCCAGTTCTTTTGTCAGAACGCCGACGCCGGGGCCGATTTCCAGGGAGGCACTTTGCCTGTCGACGCCGCACGCCTCTGCCATGCGTGGGCAGACGGCGGGGTTGATGAGAAAATTCTGCCCGAGCTTTTTGGAAAAATGAAAGCCGTGCCTTGTGAGCAGCGCTTTGATATAGGCAATATCGGTCAGCTCTGCCATGCCGTCACCGTTTCTTTCCGACGCGCCGCCGATGCCGCCGCGCATCAAGCACCGCATAGACGACATAGCCGATAATGAGCGCCAGCAGCACACAGAAGATCAGCCAGAACCACACCGAGGTGAACACACTGCCGACGCCGGACAGGGCGGCAAGCAGCGCGTTTTTCTGCATGCTCTCCGCTGCGACGAGGTCGATCTCGCCGATCTTTTCGTCCACGTTGACGATAAGCTCCACCTTGCCGCAGACAGTGCCCTTTTCGATGGGTGCTGTCAGCTCGTTTTGCGTCAGCGTCACCTTTTTGATGACGGTTTCCGCCTCAACGGTGCTCGGCACAACGGTGGAGAAGCCCTTTGCGGGAACGAGGTTCACCGACTGTCTGCCCCACACATGGCGCACCTTGACGCTGCCGAGGATCTCGCTGTCGGTGAGCAGCGTTTTGTAAGTAAAGTTGCGGAATGCCCAGCGGAACAGCGCCATGCTGTCGAGATAGTGCAGCCCGACCTGTCCGTTTTCGCCCTTGGTGGGACAGCCGAGCACGATCACCATATAGTCATAGCCGCTGTCGGACGCGACCGACGCCAGCCCCCAGCCCTCATGCTCGGAAAGTCCCGTTCTGCCGAATTTCAGCGGGGTATAGCGGAAGGTGCTGGACGCGCGCAGCATGTCGAGACGGTTGACGATGGTATAGCCGCGCCCGCCGGACAGGAGCTTCACACTGTATTGCACCTGGGAGCAGATCTCGGAAAATGCGGGATACTGCATGGCATAGCGCATGATGCGGTAGAGATCCCGCACGGTGGTATACTGGCTCAGGGAGTCAAGCCCCGTGACGTTGGCAAAATGCGTTTTTTCGCAGCCGATCTCCTTTGCCAGATCGTTCATGCCCGCGACAAATTCTTCCACGCTGCCGGAAACGGTCGCTGCCAGCGTGATCGCCGCGTCGCTTGCCGTCTGGATCATGGAAACGGTCAGAAGGTCGCGCAGCGACCACTGCTCGCCGTATTCCATGCCTGCCGCCGTGACGCCCGTCCCGGCGACATAGGTGTTGAAAAGGTCGAGGGTGTAGGTACCGCCGACGGTGTTCATGTCAAGATTTTTTTCCTTCACCTGCTTCAAGGTGTATGCGCCCGCCATCAGACGCACCAAAGCCGCCGGCGCATGCACCGCGTCGGCGTCCTTTTCAAAAATGAACGTGTCCTCTTCGGCATTGCCGCCGAGAAACACCACCGCCGCCGCACGGGCGTTCAGCTGCACGTCCTCGGGCAGCGTGTATGCCGCCGCAGGGGACGCAAATCCCACCGCCAGCGCGCACAGGAGCGTCAGCACCGTGAGGATCGAAAAAATTTTCTTCAAAACCATAGACAATCACCGTATAAGTATAGTATGATTTTAGAATACCATACTTCTTGCATTTATGCACGCTTTTTTTATTTTATTTTTCGGAGGCAGCGTTCATGGTGTACATAACCGGCGACACGCACGGCGATCTCTCCCGTTTTGAGACCGCGGCGGCAAAAAAACTGAAAAAGGGAGACACGCTCATCGTCCTCGGCGATTTCGGCTTTGTGTGGGATGGCAGTGCAGCGGAGAAAAAGCGGCTGCAAAAGCTCGGAAAGAAAAAATATACCGTCGCGTTTTTGGACGGCAGGCACGAAAACTATGATCTGCTCGCCGCCTATCCCGAAAGTGACTGGAACGGCGGACGGGTGCAGACGATCGTCGGGAACATTGTGCATCTGCTGCGCGGCGAGATCTATACGATTGAGGGCAAAACGTTTCTCACGATCGGCGGCGGGGAAAGCCCCGATCACGACATTCGCATGCATGCGGGCACGTTTTTCGAACAGGAAATGCCGACGGCGGCGGATATGGAAAATGCCATGACACACCTGCGGGCGGCGGACAACACGGTGGATTATATCCTGACGCACGAGCCGTCCGGCAAGGCAAACGGCTATTTTTCGCTCGGCACGCCGACGAGCGGGATCAACCTGCTGTTCAATCCTCTGGAAGAAACGGTGAACTTCACCCGCTGGTATTTCGGCTGCCTGCACCTTGACCGTGCCATGAGCAACCGCCACCGCGCGGTGTTTGAGGACATCGTGCCGGTCGAGGAGCTTTGGAAAGCACGAAACGGCAAGCACGTCCGCAAAAAGAAATAGTCCGATAAAAAGACAGCAAAAAAAATGCTGTCTTTTTTATTTTGTGTCACCTTTTTTGCCGCCGATGCGTCTATACTATGTAACACATCGGGAAAGGGGGATGCCTGTGGTCTTCAGCAGTCTGCCGTTTGTTTTGCTTTTCATGCCGCTGTTTTTCGGCTGCTATTTTCTTGTGCCGAAACGGCTGAAAAATTTTGTGCTGCTGGTCGGCAGCCTTGCTTTCTATTTCGTCGGGACGATCGACACCCCCTATCATTTTATCCTGTTCATCGGCAGCATTCTGATGGATTGGACTGCGGGCATCGGCATCGAAAAATACCCCCGCCGCAAAAGGCTTTTGCTCATTTTGAGCATCACGCTCCATTTGCTGTATCTCTGCACCTTCAAATATGCCGATTTCCTCTTGGGCGAGCTCGGTGTTTCGGCTGTCGGCATCGCGCTGCCGATCGGCATCTCGTTTTATACCTTTCAGGGGATCTCCTATATCGCCGACGTGTATCGGGGAAAGATCAAAAGCGAGAAAAGCCTGCTCGATTTCGCGGTGTATATCGCCATGTTTCCGCAGCTCATCGCCGGACCGATCGTCACCTATGAGGCGGTTGCGGACAGACTGCGCGATCGGCGCGTCGACCGCAGGGGCGTTTTGCACGGGCTGGCGGTGTTTGTTTTCGGGCTGGGGCTGAAGGTGCTGCTTGCCAATCCCGTCGGCAAGCTGTGGTCACAGGCGTGTGCCATCGGCTTTGAAAGCCTGTCGACGCCGCTTGCGTGGATGGCGGTTCTTGCCTTTTCGTTCCAGATCTATTTTGATTTTTTCGGCTATTCGCTGATGGCGATGGGACTCGGCGAAATGCTCGGCTTCCGTCTGCCCGCCAATTTCGACCACCCGTACACCAGCTGCTCCATGACGGAATTCTGGCGGCGGTGGCACATCACCCTCGGCAGCTGGTTTCGGGAATATGTGTATATCCCGCTCGGCGGCAACCGCAGGGGCAAATGCCGCACGGTGCTGAACCTGCTTATCGTCTGGCTTTTGACGGGCATGTGGCACGGCGCGGGGTATACCTATCTTCTGTGGGGCCTTTCGCTGTTTTTCCTCATTTTCTGTGAGAAGTTTTTCATAGGCGGCTTTTTGCAGCGTCACCGCGCCGTCGGGCATCTCTATATGCTGCTGCTCATTCCGCTCACATGGGCGGTGTTTGCCGCAGAGGATGTGTCGCAACTCGGCGTTCTGTTTTCGCGGCTTTTTCCGCTTTTCGGGCAGGAGACGCTGTATCCGCACGACTGGCTCAAATATCTTACGCAATATGCACCGTTTCTTGCGGCGGGCGCGCTGCTGTCCGTCAAATTTCCCTATCGCCTGCTCAAACGCATCAAAAATAAGGCGATCATCGCGTTGCTGCTTTCTGCCGTGGCGGCGGGCAGCCTTTACTGTATGTATCGCGGGTTTGACGATCCGTTTTTATATTTCCGATTTTGAGAGGTGTCGAACATGAAAAAAGAAAATCTCGCCACGCTGTCGATCCTGTGCGTGATGTGCATCGCGGTCATGATCTTTGCCGCCTGCGGCAGGACCGACAGCGGCACGCAGACCACGGTGACAACGACCACTGCGACAACGCCGGTGACGGCAACGACGACCGCAACAACGGCAGCGACGACGAAAAAAAGCGGAACCGCCGTCTCGCTTGCGGATGCGCTGTTCATCGGCGATTCGCGAACGGTGGGCATCATGGAATATGCCGGCATACAGGATGCCGATTTCTTCTGCAATGTCGGCATGAGCGTGTTCAGTGCGCAAAAGGTGCGCGTTTCGGTAAAGTCAGTGGGAAAGGTCACGCTAAAAGAGTTGCTGTCGCACAAAAAATATGGTAGAATTTATATCATGCTCGGCATCAACGAGCTGGGATACGGGGAAAAGAGCATTCTGAACAAATACGGGGCGCTTGTGGATTTCATAAAGGAGCAGCAGCCCGATGCGACCGTCTGCATCGAGGCAAATCTGCATGTCTCCCAAAAGCGCAGCGAGGGCAGCAAAAGCATCAACAATCCGTCGCTTGACCGCCTCAACACCGCACTTTCTGCATTTGCAAAGGAGCGGGGGCTTTTGTATCTGGATGCCAACACCGTGTTCGACGACGAAAACGGCAGCCTTCCCGCAGACAAGACCTCTGACGGCGTGCATCTGTATGCCAAGTATTATGCACGGTGGGGCGAATGGATCGCCGGGGAGACTGCGCGGCTGATGAAGGAGGGGCGCGCTTGATCGATAAGGATGCCTTCTGCGCGCAGATACGGCGCTGTGAGCGGGCAATGTATGCGCTGGCGTTTTCGCTCACCCGCAATGATGCGGATGCCGCCGACGTGATTGGGGAAGCAATCTGCCGTGCCTATAAAAACTGCGGCACGCTCCGAGACGAAAAGGCGTTCAAGGCATGGGTCTTGCAGATCGTGCATCACACCGCCGTGGAGTACATCCGCAAAAATGCACACACTCTGCCGATAGAGGACGCAGATGCCGTCGGTATGGACGGCGGGAGCGGCATCGACACGGCGGTGTCGCTCCGCATGGCGGTGGAGCGCTTAAAGCAGCCGTATCGCACGGCGATCGTTTTGTATTACTATGAGGATATGTCGGTCGCGGAGATCGCAAGGATCACGAAAACATCGACCGCCGCCGTGAAAAAGCAGCTGTCGCGCGCAAGAGAACAGCTGCGGGAGAGCTTGAAGGAGGATTTCAGAGATGCGTGATTTCGATGGATATATACGGCAAAAGGCGAAAGCGGAACCGTTTTGCACCCCCGACAGCGTCAGAGAGCAAACGGAAAAGACGCTTGCCTCCCTGCCGGAAAAGAAAAGGGTGTCGACGGGGCTGACGGTGCTGCGCAGGGTCGCGGCGGCAGCGGCATGCTTTTTGTTTGTGTGCCTCTTTGTGCTGCCGAATTGCAGCGTGGTGTATGCAAAGGCGCTGGAGAACGTCCCGCTCATCGGCAGTATTGTGCGGGTGGTGACGATCCGCAACTATTTCTATTCCGACAGCTATCACGAGATGGACATTGATGTTCCGAAGATCGACGACGGACATGGGGATGCGGCCGCGTTCATCAACAAGGATGTGGATGAGCTGACGAAGATCCTTGCCGACCGCTTCAATGAGGAACTGCGGGAGATCGGGGACGAGGGACACAGCTCGATCTATGTGGATTATGAGGTCGTTACCAACACGGACAGCTGGTTCACGCTGAAGATACGGGTGCACGAAGCGGCGGGCAGCAGCAACACGTATTATAAGTATTATCACATCGACAAGCAAAGCGGGAAGATCGTGTATCTTGCGGATCTGTTCACGGACAGCCGCTTTCATGATGTGCTGGAAAATGAGATCCGACGGCAGATGAAAGAGCGCATGGCGGAGGATCCGGACAAGCTCTATTGGCTGGACAATGCCGAGATCGGGCAGGATTTTGTCGGACTGGACGACAAGCACAATTTCTATTGGAACGGGCAGGGCGATCTTGTCATCGCTTTTGATAAATACGAGGTGGCACCCGGCTATATGGGCACACCGGAATTTGCGATCAAAAGGGATAAGATTGTAAGCATTCTCAAGGCAGCATACCGATAAAGTGAAGAGGGGCAAGGTGTTCACACCTTGCCCCTCTTTATGCCTTCAAATAAGCCGTTCCAAAAGCAGCGCCAGCGCTGCGCCGCCGCCGCCCGAAAGCACGATGAGCAGCAAACGGGAGATGAGCAGCCGCCGATGCTGCCGCCGCAGATGACTGCAGGAGTCCGCGCCGCGCAGCACCTCATGTGCCTCGCGGTGCAGGGTGGCGTCGTCCGCTTTGCTCATGTCCGGCTGTACCACCAGCAGCGCCCGCTCGAAATAGGGACTGCCGGTGTCGGTGATCTCGATCATCTGTCGGTTAATGCCTTTGATCATACCCGCTCACTCCTCTTTTTCATGCAACCTTTTTATAGTATGGACCATCGGTCGTCCCATATTCAACTATTTGTAAACCTTTTTCGGTGAACGGATTGTGGAAAACTTTGTGGAAAGGTTGAAATAATCCCGCTTTTTCGCGGGTTTTTGCTTTTTATACAGGAATTTTTCGCCTTTCTTTGTCGAAAAAAATGATACAGACAGTCAAATGACCTTGTCGGAGATTTTGCACCGAGAAAAGTCTTGAAATGAACGGATAATTTTGGTATACTGATATTATATGTGTTATATAAAGGAGTCAAAACATATGGCAGAGAATAAAAAGATGGTGGAAGCCATCACGTCCATGGAAGACGATTTCGCCCAGTGGTATACCGACATCGTCAAAAAAGCGGAGCTTGTCGGCTATACCAGCGTGAAGGGCTGCATGGTCATCCGCCCGTATGCGTATGCGATCTGGGAAAATATCCAGCATATTCTGGACGGTATGTTTAAGGAGACGGGACATGAAAATGTCTGCATGCCGATGTTCATTCCCGAAAGCCTTTTGCAAAAGGAAAAGGATCACGTCGAGGGATTTGCGCCCGAGGTGGCGTGGGTCACCCACGGCGGCAGCGAAAAGCTCGAGGAGCGCCTTTGCGTGCGCCCGACGTCCGAAACGCTGTTTTGTGAGCACTATGCGAACATCGTGCATTCCTATCGCGATCTGCCGAAGCTCTATAACCAGTGGGTGAGCGTGGTGCGCTGGGAAAAGACCACGCGGCCCTTCCTGCGTTCCCGCGAATTTTTGTGGCAGGAGGGACACACC
>URNF01000095.1 GCA_900549155.1 uncultured Oscillospiraceae bacterium
GGTTCTGTTTGACGATGCCGCCGCAAAAGCGGCGGCGTGCCTTGATGCTGTCGGGCTGACCGATGCGGCGGACGCACTTCCGCACACGCTCAGCGGCGGCATGAAACGCCGTGCGGCGATCGCGCGGGCGCTGGCAAAGGGCGGAAAGCTCCTGCTGCTCGATGAACCGTTCACGGGGCTGGATGCTGCTGCGCGCGCGCAGTGCGCCGATGCCGTTCGGCAGCAGTTTTCCGACGCGGTTATCCTGCTGGTGACACACCAGGCGGATGACGCAGAATTGCTGCAGGCGACACCGCTCGACAGCATATTTTCATAATCGATTTTTTCGGCGGGCGATTTTCACAAAGCGCCCGCCGCTTTTTTATGCATTTCTTTATTTATACAAAAGTTGTTAAAACTTGCTTGCTTTTTTGTACAACTTATAGTATACTACTAAGTGTTCACTTACTGTATTCCGGAACAAACCGGAATATATCAAAGAGCAGAGAGAGGGAGAGCAAGTGAAAAAATGGAGAAGATATGTGGCGGCGATCTGCGCTGTGCTGCTGGTTTTGTCGGTGGGAATTACCGGCGCAGCATATGCCGGACCGCAGCAACCGGAGATCACGAAGTGTCTCTGGGCTGTGACAAACGGCGTCAAGTCCACCTCGCAGGGGGAGACGTCCTTTGTCATCCGCTCGTCGGCAGCGGTGGACCCCGGTGAGCTGCTGACGGCGGGAGATGACGACTATGCGGTCGATGTGGATATTTTTGATCTGATCGGCACGACATACGCCGTCAATTTCTATATCTCCTTTCCCGCAGAGGGCGGTTTCCGTCTGCGGCTTTCCGAGGAGGAGAACAAATCGGGATTCTTCAATCCTGCTGCCTATGAGCCGATCCGCTATACGGCGCTTGCGGACGGCAGACTGTCGATGCGCAGTGAAAGCGGCTCGGACGGCACGGTCGTGTATTACAGCACGACGGCTAACGGCTTTCGCCTGACGGTCGGCAATACCGCGCGCGGCGAGCTGTTTTCTTTCACTTCCGACGACATCAAATTGGCATATCGCGGCGGCGAGGTCAAGAAAACGGAGATCCGCCTGCCGCTCAAAGCGGACGAGGCGATCTATAACGGCGGCGAACGCTTCAACGATGTCAACCAGCGCGGCTATGAATTTTCGCTGCGCAATGTGGACGCTGCCTATCACGGTTCTTCCGGCAAGGGCAACCTCAGCAGCGATCACACTTATTCCTACATAAACGTTCCGCTGTTCCACAGCGATGCCGGGTATTCGGTGTGGTACAACATGGCATATTCCGGCACGGCAAATGTCGGCAAGACGGACGCAAATGTTTTCTCCACCGCGTTTGACGGCGGCAAACTGGATTTCTATGTGTTCACCGGTACGATTCTCGAAAACATCAAGAAATATACCGACATCACCGGCAAAAGCTATATCCCTGCCGACAAGTGGGTGTTCGGCTATTGGATGGGCGGCGGTCAGGGACCCTGGAAAGGAACGGACCGCCAGCAGACCATTTTGCAGCTGCAAACGACGCTTTCGGATTTTGCCGCCGCCGGCGTCACGCCCACGGCGACCTATGTCGAGGGCTATAACTATCAGCAGAAGAATTCCTATGACATGGCGAGCAGATACGGCACCCGCATTCTGATGTGGTATCCGCCGCGCGGCTATTATGCGTGGCAGATCCAGGGCTTTTGCGGCGGTATTCCGCTGACGGAGCTGCCGATTCCGCTGCAGGCGGTCAACCCGACAAAGGGCGTGTTCGGCGGCGGTGACGGCGGCAGCTATTTCATCGACTTCTCACACCCCAATGCCGCATTGGCGATCACCGGCCGCCTTTCCGAATGGTGGAGCTGGGGATTGAAGGGCGCCATGATCGACTACGGCGAGTGGCTGCACGACGATGTTTATTGCTATAACGGACTCTACGGCGATGAGATGCACAATCTCATTTCCTACTACTATGCCAAAGTGGCAGCGGACGCGTGGAGCGGATACTACTCCAATGACGACTACATCCTGTTCCAGCGCAGCGGCTTCACCGGTTCGCACGCCCTTGTCGGCAACTTCACCGGCGATAATCCGTCGACCTGGGAGGGTCTCAAGGATCAGATCCACGGCATCATTTCCATGGGCACGGGCGGCTTCAACGTGGTCGGCGGCGACATGGGCGGCTTCGGCACCTGCACGTCGGCAGAGCTGTATATGCGCTGGACGCAGTATTCCGCCTTCTGCGGACTGATGCGCGTCCACAGCGGCAATGAGCTGCGCGACATGGCGTGGATGCAGAACAAAGGCGATCTCACCGCCGACACGTTCAAAAAGTATTATAACCTGCGCATGAATTTGCAGGATGCACTGTACAGCGCGTCGGTCGACGCGAGCAACACGTCCGTGCCGATGACGCAGGCGCTGGGTGTTGCCTATCAGGGGCAAAGCGGCGTCAAGAGCATCAACGACCAGTATCTGTTCTGCAACAGCCTGCTGGTCTCGCCGATCACGGCAGCGGACGCCTATTACCGCGATATCCTGCTGCCGGAGGGCAACTGGTACAACCTGTGGGATGCCTCGCGCACAGAGGGCGGCAAGACCGTCACTGCCGAAGCGCCCACGACGGTCATCCCCGTGTATGTCAAGAGCGGTGCGGTCATTCCGCTGACGCTGCCGCAATCGCTGGAGCTTTGCGAAACGATGGCGGACGGGGAGTATAAGACGCTGTTGATCACTCCGCCCGACAATCTGACCAACACCACGGTCTATACGGCAAAGGACAAGAGCATCACCTATACCTCGCGGTATAAGAACGCCTATTCCTATTCGCTTTCGGCGAATGCCGCCAACACCACCCGCATCGTGGTGGCATACGGCACGAATGCCACAGCAGTCACCGTGGACGGCACGGCACTTGAAAAGCTCGACCACACGCCGGATGTCACCCAAAATGAGGTCGGCTTCTATGCGGCGGGAAATGACCGCACCGTGCTACTGTTGCCCGCCGGCTGGCGCACACTGAACGTGCACACGTCGGATACGGAATACACGGCGGTGCCGCTGACGGCGATGTATCCGCAGGCGGCATGTGCCGTGACCGACGGCAACGTCAAGACCGCCTACACCGTTCCGACAACGGACGGGGCATATATCAAGCTGGCACTGGAGCAGAAGACCACGATCGACACGCTGGTGCTGCGCTGGACGGGACGCTATGCGACCGACTACACCGTTGAGGTCTCCGAAAACGGCAGCACCTGGACGACGGTATACACGCGGACGGGCGGCTTCGGCGGTATCGAGCGTCTGACCTTTGATCCGGTCAGCGCTGCCTATATCCGTCTCTCCGGCTTCACGTCGGCAACCTCGTCCGGAGCGCAGCTGTACGGTGTTAATGTGTATCCCACGGAAACGGTATCCCCGCGATTCACTTCCACGGTGAGCGGACTTTTGGGGTATAACACCACAAAAGCGGGAAAATACCCGAATGGGTATGATTACTATATCTGCACGACCAATGCGGCGCTCGCGGAAGAGTTTTCCGCCTATATGGACAATCGCTATACGCTGATCTATACGGATCATGACGGTTCGTCCCGCACGCTTGTCCCGAAGACCTGCCTTGACACCGACAAAGCGGGATGGCGCTGCAATGCGCTGTATATCAACCGTTTCCTGCAGTTTACAAACGGCACGACCGTTGATGATGCATCGCTGCGGTATATCGCGGCGATGGTGCCGAAGCAGAACGGCAGCTATCTCAAGATGAAGAACTTCACTGCCACCTACGGCATGCGGTTTGAAAACACCAAGGGCTCGGTCGTGTTCGGTTTCCGTCAGTCCATTGCCGGCGGCTTCTTCTCGACGAGCGGTGTCAACACGGAGCAGACCTATCTGCAGGTGTCTGCAAACGCCGTGACGCTGTATGATCACGGCACGGCAACGACGCTGCACACCTACACGGGCAAGCAGCCCGGGGCGGATGTGTACGCACGCAACTTCCGCGTGACGCTGACGGTCGTCGGCAACCGCCTGCAGTACACGGTGCGGCAGGATGCCGAAACGGTGGCAACCGTTTCCGGAACGGCAACCATTCAGAACGCCGATGCCGGGTATATGGCGCTGGGCATTGCCGGCAGCAACCACGGTCTGGAGCTTTTGAATGTGCAGGAGGTGTCGGAGGAATACGGCACCAATTATCCGCAGGTCACCGTGTCCGAGGCCGTGAAAAACGGCACACTAACGTTGAAACGCGAGAGCGACACGCCCAATGCACAGGGCTATTACGCCTATACGGTGACGGCAACGCCAGATGCAAACTGTGAACTGCGCACCGGCTCGCTTCTTGCGACCGATGCTGCCGGGATCGCGCAGATCCCTGCGCACGTCGGTTTCCGCGAGAGCGGCAGCGGCAACACCTATCGCTTCTATGCCAAGACCGGCACGGTCGTTACCGCCGCGTTTGTCACACCCAATAAGACCATCGTCAATGCCGGTATCATCGGCACCTCGGTGAACGAGGAAAGAGGCGGTCTGCGCTTTGTGTACCGCCTGCAGCGCACCGTGGAGAACGGCAAGGCCTACGTCCTGCTGCGCGGCGTCAAGACGGAGATCGTGGACTATGGCATGTTGATCGCTCTTGATGCCAATGTCGGCAACCGCCGCTTGGACGCGAAGCTGGCAGCGGAAAACAGCCGCATCAAGATGATCAGCATCAAGGATGCCAATCGCTATTATGACTATTGCGATGACTATATCGACATGAGCATCCAGATCGTCAACATCGGCGCTGCGGCGCAAAATCTGAACCTCACCGCCAACGCCTATGTGCAGCTGGCGGATGGCACGTATCTCTATGCCAACGCCTACACCACGAGCTATGCCGCGGCAAAATAAGCAATATGATGCAAAAACGGGAGTGCCCCTGCGGGCGCTCCCGTTTTGCACATCAAAGGGTCGTGGACGGTCGTTGACCGTCCCCGTTTTCTTTGCTATGTAGGTTATTTCGAAATATCCGTCACGACGGTGTTTTCACCCATGACACTCGGCAGCTTGCCGTCCCACTTGTCATAGAACTTGGATTTGATGATCTGATCGGTCATGGATTTGGAGAGCTGTTCATTGGCTTTGGCTTCCGCCTCGGCTTTGATGCGGGTGGCCTCCGCTTCCGCCTCGGCGTTGGCGATGGCAACCTTTTTGTCTGCTTCCGCCTTGTCGATCGCCGTTTTGTTTTCGATCTCCTGCTGCGCCTGCTTTTGCAGAGCGACGGATTTTTCCGCGATGGCGGCGTTATAGCTTTCCTCAAAATCCATCTGATTGACAACGATCTTGAGGATGCTCACGGTGTCCGCACCGTATTTTTCGTCGATGGAGTCCTTGAGCTTTTCCTTCACCGCCGGTTCGATCTTGGAACGCACCGTCACTTCGGATGCGGGCAGCTCCGCCATTGCGGACTTGATCGCCGAGGAGACCAGATTGGCGGAGACAAGATTTCTCGCGTCGGTCACATTGGCAAACACCCACGCCGATTTTGCGGTGTTGATCTGATAGGTGATGGTGACGTCATCGGCATAAACGGGCGTTTTTTCGGTCGTCTCGCCCCACACCTGCCCGTTTATCGTGATGTCCTGCTGCTTGTTGTTGACAAGCTCGATGGACTGTACAAACGGGATCTTCATGTTAAAGCCGTTGGGCACGATCTTTTGGGAGACCTGCCCGAAGGTGGTTCTGACGCCGGTATAGCCGGTGGGGACGATGGTGAACGCCGACGCGACAAGAATGATGCCGACGCAGACAAACGACAGGATCGGCACGATCTTCGGCAGCTTCTTTTTGTTGATCTTCAGGACAGAAGTCACGATCAGCAAGGCGGCCAGCACGATAATAATAGCAAACAATGCACCCATGTTCCAAAACACTCCTAAATTGTATTTTACTATAGAATACCATATATTTTTCTTCTGTCAAGTGGTGTACAACACGCCGACGGTGTGCTACAATGTGGCTGACGGAGGTGGTGACAGATGCAGTATCTGACAAAAGAGCGGTATGCGGCATTTCAAAACGGGGACACGGCTTTCGATGAGGCGCTTGCGGCATATCATGCGCAGACGCAAACCTATGCGGCGGATCTTAGGCAGACTGCCGCGAACCTCAGCCTGCACGATGCCTGCGTTATCGCCATGGAAACGGTGGGCGACGATTTGGTGCTGCACCTGGACATTTCCGCCGCATTCTCGGCAGCGGAGCGCGTCACGTTCAAAGGGGCGACCGTGGAAAAGGACGAGGGCGTTGCGGTGGGGGATGCCTGGCTTTGTGAAGAGGTGTATCCGACAAAGGACGGCTTTCGGGTCTTGGTACTGTTCGAAACCGTCGACGGCACCTTGAAAGAATGGCAGCTTTCCGCGCGGGAAGTCCTTTTTGTGGAAAACAAAGAGATGGCAGCGGCGCAAAAGAAGGCGCAGGAACTTTCTAAAGCCCGCAAAACGGCAGCACCGGCACAGCGCGCCGCCATCGAAAAGCAGCTGCGGCAGCTGCACGACAGCATGAAAAATCTGCGCCGACAGATCCATTGCGGCGCACACACGGAAAAGGAGAAATGACCATGCGCACATTGAAAGAAAAAATGCACACAGAGGAGCTGTATCTGCCGGATGATGACGAGATCGTTCGACAGCAGACGGCGTGTCTCGATCTTCTGTATACGTTCAACCAAACCCGTCCGACCGAGGGCGAAAAGCGGCAGGCGCTTTTGCGCGAAATGTTTGCCGAGATCGGTGAGAACTGCTATATCGAACCGCCTTTCCATGCGAATTGGGGCGGCAGGCACTGCCATTTCGGCAACAATGTCTATGCTAATTTTAACCTGACCTGTGTGGACGATACGCATATCTATGTCGGGGACTGCACCATGATCGGTCCGAATGTCACCATTGCCACGGCGGGACATCCCATCCTGCCGGAGCTGCGCGAAAAGGCATATCAGTATAACGCAGCGGTGCACATCGGCAGAAACTGCTGAATCGACGCGGGGGCGATCATTCTGCCGGGCGTTACGATCGGCGATAACACGGTGGTGGGCGCAGGCAGTGTGGTGACAAAGGATCTGCCGTCCGATGTTGTCGCTGTCGGCAACCCTTGCAGAGCACTGCGGAAGATCGGCGACAGGGACAGAGAGTATTATTTCAAAAATCACAGGATCGACCTGTGAGCCGGGCGGGATCTCTTTTCACGCGGAAAAGAGATCCATTTTTTCGTGCATTTCGCGCCGAAAAAGGCGCATTTCGCGAAGAACACATTTTTTTTATAGTATATTGTGGTATAGTAGACTTCGATAGAAATGGGGAAAATGGGTCTATCATCGGAGGAATGGTCATGAAAAAGAAAATGTTTGCAATTCTTGTCAGTCTTGCAATGACGGTGTGCATGCTGCCCACCGCCGTGTTTGCAGACGAAGCGACACATCAGAATCACTGTGTGTGCGGGGGAACGCTTGAGGGGCACGCCCACAACACGAATGTGACATGGATAGGCGTCTCTTCGCTCGACGAGATCACAAAGAGCGGCAACTACTATCTGAAAAACAACGTGGAGTATAACGTTACATATAAACCCGCGGACGGCGTGGTGCTTTGTCTGAACGGCAAGAACATCACCTGCACGGCTGCAAATCTCAGCACCGTGACGGTGGGTGCCGGCAGGACCTTCACCATCACCGACTGTCAGACGGTTCCCGGAAAAATCACCCACGCATCCGGCAAGAACGGACGCGGCATCATTAATGAAGCGGGCACGGTCAACCTGTGGCGCGGTTCTGTCTGCGGCAATACGCTCGCCGGTGGCGGCGCTGGTGTATTCAACGGCGAAAAGGCATATTTCAATATGTACGGCGGCTTGATCGCTGACAACACCACCACCGACTACGGGCAGGGTGCCGGCGTATACAACCGCGGCAGCTTCACCATGTCCGGCGGTGCGATCGAGGACAACTATGCAACCGGTTCCGGCGGCGGAGGTATCTACAACTACAAAGGCACTGTCACCATGTCCGGCACGGCGGTGATTCGCAACAATGTTATCAATCCCGACAACAGCAGTGCCAGCGGCGGCGGCATCGGGAACAGCGCCGGCACACTCATCGTGAACGGCGGTGAGATCTACGGCAATAGCTCCG
>URNF01000096.1 GCA_900549155.1 uncultured Oscillospiraceae bacterium
CGGCGGTAAACATTGGCGCGGGGGTTGTCCCAGCTGCGGAAGACGGCCTGAATGGCGCCCATCAGCTGCTCCTTGGGGTCGGAGGGGAAGTCCTGACCGATCTTGGCCTTATACTCGGCCTTGAACTGGCCGGCCAGCTCCTTCAGATCATCGGCGGTCAGCTCCACCGGCCCCTCGCCGAAGTCAAAGCAAAGCTTGCCCTCGCTGTCCAGGATGGCCTTGGCCGCCCGGCCGTCCAGCCCGGCCAGCGCCTCGCGGATCTTGCCCAGCTGCTTGCCGTACTTGGGGCCAACAGTCTTCAGCTGCGGCTTAAAGTTGTAGCTCACAAAACCCTCCACCTCTTTGGTGAAGATGACCTCTTTGATGTTCAGCTCCTCCCGGATGATATCCATATAGAAGCCGTCCAGGTCCTTATCGGCCTTGACGTACATCTCGGCCAGCGGCTGGCGGTTCTTGCGGTTGGCGCCGTTGCGGGCGGCACGGCCGAGCGCGACCACCTCGAGCACCTCTTCCATGTTCGCTTCCAGCTTTTTGTCCACAAAGCGGGTGTCGACGGCGGGGAAGTCGCACAGATGGATGCTTTCGGGCGCGGTCTTGTCGAGCGAGCGCACCAGGTTCTGATAGATCTCCTCGGTCATGAACGGGATCATGGGCGCTGCCGCCTTGCAGATCGTGACAAGCGCGGTATACAGCGTCATATACGCATTAATCTTGTCCTGCTCCATGCCCTTTGCCCAGAAACGCTCACGGCTGCGGCGGACATACCAGTTGCTCATTTCATCCACGAAATCCTGCAAAGCGCGCGCCGCCTCGGGGATGCGGTATTGGTCAAGGTTCTCGTCGATCGCACCGACCGTCGTGTACAGGCGGGACAAAAGCCATTTATCCATGACCGACAGCTTGGCGGGATCCAGCGTATATTTTGTCGCGTCGAACTGATCGATCTCGGCATACAGCGTGAAGAACGCATAGGTGTTCCACAGCGTACCCATCAGCTTGCGCTGCCCCTCCATGACCGCCTTGCCGTGGAAACGGTTCGGGAGCCACGGGGCGGAATTGCTGTAGAAATACCAGCGGATGGCATCCGCACCATAGGTTTCCAGCGCATCAAACGGATCGACGGCGTTGCCCTTGGATTTGGACATCTTCTGCCCGTTTTCGTCCTGCACGTGACCGAGCACGATAACATTCTTATAGGGCGCTTTGTTGAAGATGAGCGTCGACACCGCCAGCAGCGAATAGAACCAGCCGCGCGTCTGATCGACCGCCTCGGAAATGAAGTCGGCGGGGAACTGCTGCTCAAACAGGTCGGCATTTTCAAACGGATAGTGATGCTGTGCAAACGGCATCGAGCCGGAGTCAAACCAGCAATCGAGCACCTCCGGCACGCGGTGCATCTCCTTGCCGCAGTGCGGACACTTGATCGTCACCGCGTCGATGAAGGGACGGTGCAGCTCGATGTCGTCGGGACAGTTGTCCGACATCTCCTTCAGTTCGGCGATGCTGCCGATCGCATGGCGGTGACCGCAGGAGCATTCCCAAATGTTCAGCGGCGTGCCCCAATAGCGGTTGCGGCTGATGCCCCAATCCTGCACATTTTCAAGCCAGTCGCCGAAACGCCCCTTGCCGATGCTGGCGGGGATCCAGTTGATGGTGTTGTTATTTTTGATGAGGTCGTCGCGCACATCGGTCATCTTGATGAACCAGGACTCGCGCGCATAGTAGAGCAGCGGCGTGTCGCAGCGCCAGCAGAACGGATAGTCATGCTCAAACTTCGGCGCGTCGAACAGCTGGCCGCGCTTGTCGAGATCCTCCAAAACGAGCGGATCTGCCTTTTTCACGAACAGACCGGCAAACGGCGTTTCGGGAGACATATTACCCTTGCTGTCCACCAGCTGCACAAACGGCAGGTCATAGCGTCTGCCCACCTGGGCGTCGTCTTCACCGAAGGCAGGCGCGATGTGGACGATGCCCGTGCCGTCGCCCATGGTGACATAGTCGGCACAGGTGACGAAGAAGCCGCGCTTGTGCTGCTTGTCCGCCAGCTCCTTGGCGCAGGCATACAGCGGCTCATATTCCCGATTTTCCAGCTCCTTGCCGACATAGCGCTCCAAGACCGTATATGCCGGGGTGTCGTCGGTCGCCAGCTTGCCGAGCACGCGGTCAAGCAGCGCCTCGGCGATATAATAGGTATAGCCGTCGGCGGCTTTCACCTTGCAATAGGTATCCTTCGGGTTGACGCACAGCGCGACGTTCGAGGGCAGCGTCCACGGCGTGGTCGTCCAGGCGAGGAACCATGCGTCCTCACCCACCGCCTTGAACCGCACAACGGCGCTGCGCTCCTTCACGCATTTATAGCCCTGCGCCACCTCATGGCTGGACAGCGGCGTGCCGCAGCGCGGGCAATAGGGCACGATCTTGAAGCCCTTATACAAAAGGCCGCGCTCCCAAATTTTCTTCAGCGCCCACCACTCCGACTCGATGAAGTCGTTGTGATAGGTCACATACGGATGCTCCATGTCCGCCCAAAAGCCGACCGTGTCGGAGAAATCCTCCCACATGCCCTTATACTTCCAGACGCTTTCCTTACACTTGTCGATGAACGGCTCCAGACCGTATTTTTCGATCTGCTCCTTGCCGTCCAGTCCCAGTTCCTTTTCGACTTCCAGCTCCACCGGCAGACCGTGGGTGTCCCAGCCTGCCTTGCGCGGCACCATATAGCCCTTCATGGTGCGATAGCGCGGGATCATGTCCTTGATCACGCGGGTGAGCACATGGCCGATGTGCGGCTTGCCGTTCGCCGTCGGAGGACCGTCATAAAAAGTATAGGTCTCGCCCTTTTTGCGGTTATCCATACTTTTCTCGAAAATACGGTTGTCCGTCCAAAACTTTTCAATTTCCTTTTCGCGCCCGACAAAGTTGAGATCGGCAGATACTTTTTTGTACATTATTATATACCTCCCACAAAAAAAATAAATGCCTTCGCCCGAAACGGGACGAAGACATCTTCGCTAACCACCCATTACTGCATACCGACATATGCGCTTTCGATAACGGAAAAGCACCGGTCAGACCTACTGAGCAACATGCATTCAGCCGACAGCTCCGGAGGGATCTTCACCGTGCCGTACTCCCGCTCGGGCTCTCACCGTCCCCGATTCGCTGCCGTTTTCCGTGCACCGTTACTGTCTCCATCACAGCTTTGTGTTCATCATATACCCTTTTTTTACAGTTGTCAAGGGGTGTGCAAAATCTGAAATATACGTTTATGCATCCATTTTATACATTTATACGGAATGCAATGTATAAAATCAGAAAAAATCGCGTTTTTTCAAAAAAATATTGAATTTTTATTCATTTTCCTATTGACATATGCGAAATCGTGTATTATAATACACCCATCGTTTGAACGAACCAACAAAAACAAACACAAAAAACAAATTTGAAAAAGGGGTTATCGATCATGAAAAAAGTTTTAAGTCTCCTGGCAGTCATTGCGATTGCTGCCACCGTCATCTGCTTCGCCGGCTGTGGCGAAAAGGTCACCGCGAAGGTCATTGATTATCAGCTCACCAGTGAGGAATATGCTTTCGCCGTCAATCCGAAGGACGCCGATCTTCTCGCAAAGGTCAATGCATTTCTGAAAGAGATCCAGGGCAACGGCAAATTCGACGAGGTCGTCGGTCACTACTTCGGCGAGGGCTCGCCGGTTGAAATCACCTCCGCCAAAGAGGACAGCACGAAGGATCAGCTGGTCGTTGTGACCGAGCCGGGCTTCGAGCCGTTTGAATACACCTCGGGCGACAAATATGTCGGCATCGACATGGAGCTTGCGAAAATGCTCGCCGACAGTCTCGGCAAAGAGCTGGTCATCAAGCCCATCGACTTTGACTCCATCTTCCAGACGCTGAACACCGACGGTGCCGACATCGGCATGGCGGGTATCACCAAGAACGAAGAGCGTGCAAAGCTCGTCAGCTTCAGCGACTCCTACTACAACGCAGCACAGAAGCTGATCGTTAAGAGCAACGACACGAAGTTCAAGGATGTCAAGAGCAAGGAAGATGTGGAGACTGTGCTGAAATCTCTCTCCAAGGATGTCAAGATCGGCGTGCAGACCGGCACCACCGGCCACTCCTATGTTGACGGCGACGAGAGCTTCGGCTTCGCGGGACTGACCGCCACCGCCGTCGGCTATCAGACCGGTTCGCTGGCTGTGAACGCCATGCTCAACGGCGACGTTGACTATGTCATCATCGACGAAGCGCCCGCGGCTTGCATCGTGAAAGCGATCAACGCCCTCAACGGCTAAGAGTTTCATGCAGCGCCTCTCCCCCTTTCATGAGGGAGAGGTACTGCCATATTTGAAAGGAACACCGTATGTCTTTTAATGTGAAATGGGACGCGTTTGTGCGTGCCTTTATCGACAACGACGGCTACAAAAAGGTGTTGACCGGCTTGCAGAATACGCTGATCATCGCCGTGGTCGGTCTGCTCATCGGCATTGTGATCGGCACGATCATTGCCGCCGTTGAGGTCATGCCGAAATACAAGCGTCTGCCGCGTATTCTTGACAAGATCTGCCGCGTGTATGTCGCGTTCTTCCGCGGCACACCGCTTGTGGTACAGCTGCTGGTCGGCTATTTCGTTCTGCGGCCGCTCCTCGGATTACAGCTCTCCGCTTTGGCGTCCGGCGCCATCATCTTCGGCATGAACAGCGGTGCCTATGTTTCCGAGATCATGCGCGGCGGCATCAACTCGGTGGACGGCGGACAGATGGAAGCGGGACGTGCCGTCGGTCTCGGCTATTGGACAACCATGGTCAAGATCGTCATCCCGCAGGCAGTGAAAAACATCCTGCCCACCCTCGGCAACGAATTCATCGCACTGATCAAGGACACGTCCGTTGTCAGCTTTATCGGTGCAGAGGATCTGTATGTCGCATTCAAATATATCGGCACGAACAACTATGAGTTCATGGTTCCCTATCTTGTCATGGCACTCATTTATATCGTGCTGGTGCTGCTCATCACACTGGGCATTCATCTGATGGAGAGGAGGCTGAAGAAGAGTGATAGACGTAATTGACCTCACCAAAAAATACGGCGACCTGACCGTTTTGAACGGTATCAGCGAGACCATCAACGAGGGCGAGCGCATCGTCATCATCGGTCCCTCCGGCAGCGGCAAGAGCACCTTCCTCAGATGTCTCAACTGCATGGAAGACCCCACCTCCGGCTCCATTATGTTTGAGGGCGTGGACATTGCCGACATGAAGGTGGACATCAACGTGCACCGCCAGCACATGGGCATGGTGTTCCAGCAGTTCAATCTTTTCAACAACAAGACGGTGCTGCAGAATATCACGCTGGCACCGCTGCACATCGGTCTCAAAAAAGTTCGCGGACGCAGCGAGCGCGCCGCTTTCAAGGCGCAGGTCACGGCGCATGCGCATGAGCTTTTGCAGCGTATCGGACTGGACGATTGGGCAGATAAATACCCCTCCACCCTCTCCGGCGGTCAGAAGCAGCGCGTCGCCATCGTGCGCGCACTGGCGATGAACCCGAAGGTCATCCTGTTTGACGAGCCGACCTCGGCGCTCGATCCCGAAATGGTCGGCGAGGTGCTGGATCTCATCAAGCAGCTTGCCGACGAAGGCATGACCATGATCATCGTCACGCACGAAATGAGCTTTGCCCGCGAGGTCGCAACCCGCGTTTTGTTTGTGGACGAGGGCAAGATCATGGAACAGGGCACGCCCGAGGAGATCTTCGATCATCCGAAGTGCGACCGTCTCAAATCGTTCCTTGCAAAGGTGCTGTAAAATCAACAAGAAAGGACTCTGCTTTGTGCAGAGTCCTTTTCAGCTATTTCATAAACCGGTTGTCATTCACCGCGAATTTTTCGCCAAACTGCGTGTCATAGACGAAGAACAGGCAGAAATTCTGCGGCAGGTAGCCGTTTTGCTCCCGCTCGGCGGTCGTGACACCGAAATAGGTGTCCGAGCCGTTTCGCTCCCAGGTCGGGTCGGCGAAATACCATTTCCCGTCCAGCTTCATCATCGTCCATTCGTGCGCCTTATCTTTGAGACCCGACACATGGTCGCAATATATCGTCATTGTCTCGACGCGACACTGCAGCAGTAAAAACGCATAGGCCTTGGCAAAAGAGGAGCACACACCGCTGCCGTTCATCAGCGCCGTGTAGGTCTCGCGATAGCGGGGATTTTTCTCCGTATAGTATGTGGGCTCGTCCCAGCGCGGCATGGTTTTGTTCAAAAGCGCCGTGTCATATTTCAGGGTCTTTGTGAAACGGCGGTATACCTCGCGAGCAACCTGCGCCGTCTCGCCCGTGCGGTTGCCAAGCAGCGCAAGGCAGCGGTTTTCAAATGCCTTGATGATCTTTTCATGTTCCGCGCGATTTTTGGAGGTATAGCGGATATGCACTTCGTTATACACCCAGTCGATGCAGTTTTCGTCAAGTGCCGTATCGGCGAAAAAGACAGGGCAATACCAATACAGCAGTTCCAGCGCCGTTTGCGGTTGGTCATCGGCGGTGAACGGCACCACCGTTTCATATTGCATATAGGCGTCCACCAGCCGCCGATATAAAGAGATGTCCCGCAAACCCAAATACTGCAATGCCGCCTGCGGGACGGTGTATTCCAGCGTCGGGGAGAATTTTTGTGTCTGCTGCGCCGTTGTCGGTGCAGCGGTCTTGACGGGCGCACTTTCGGTTTTTGTCCCGCCGACGGCGGGCGTCGCCGTTTTGCGCGATGCGGGGGTGGTTGCAGGTGCGGCGTCCGTCGTTTTGTGCGTCATGTCGCCCGTTGTCGCGGTCGCATCCGTCGTTTGTGCGGCAGTCAAAAGCGTTGTCGGCGGCGTCCCATCGCTCACCGTCGGTTCGGCACAGCGGCACTGCCGCAACGACACCGCAGTGCCGACAAGCAACAACAGCACCGCGCCCAATGCAAGGATCTGTTTTGTATATTTTCGCAAAAATGCGTGCATACCCTTTCTCCCGAAAACAAAGGGGCAAGCGTTTTCACCCCTGCCCCTTTTTGTCAGTTTTCCTCTTTTTTCACAACCGCAATGCCGAGATCGTCCAGCTGCGCCTTGTCTACCTCTGCAGGGCAGTCGGTCATCAGCTCGGTCATGTTCTGCACCTTCGGATAGGCAATGACATCCCGCAGCGTCGGCGCGCCCAGCATCTGCATCACCAGGCGGTCAAGCCCGATGCCCATGCCGCCGTGCGGCGGCGCGCCATAGCGGAAAGCGTCGGTCAGGAAACCAAACTTCTGCTGCGCTTCCTCGTCGGAAAGCCCCAGCGCATGGAACATATGTCCCTGCAGCTCGGGGTCGGTGATACGGATCGAGCCGGATGCCAATTCGATGCCGTTGAGCACCAGGTCGTATGCTTTCGCAAACACCTTTTCGGGGGCGTTGTCGAGATACGGGATACATTCATCCAGCGGCGCGGTGAAGGGATGGTGCATGGCAAGCCACTGCTCCGACTCCTCGTCCCACTCGAAGAACGGGAACTCGGTGATCCACAGCAGATTATAGCCGCTGCGCGGAATTTCCAGCTTGTTTGCCAATTCGAGACGCACCGCGCCGAGCGTCGTCAGCACATGCTTTTTCACGGTGTCGGCAACGATCAGGATCACGTCGCCCTGCTCGGCACCCGTCGCGTCCAGAATGCGCTGCATCTCTTCCTCGGAGAGGAATTTGCCAAACGAGGAGGACATACCCTCGTCGGTCATACGGATGAAGGCAAGGCCCTTGCCGCCGATGCCCTTGACCATTTCGGTGAGCTTGTCGATCTCCTTACGGGAGAGCTTTTTCACAGCGCCCTTGGCGTTGAGGGCACGCACCGTTCCGCCGCCGTTCACAGCGGAGGTAAACACGCCGAAACCGCAATCCTTCACCGCATCGGTGAGGTCGATGATCTCCATGCCGAAGCGGGTGTCCGGCTTGTCCGAGCCGAAGCGTTCCATCGCCTCGGTGTAGGTCAGGCGCGGCAGCGGCAGCGGCACATCGACGCCGAGCACTTCCTTGAACAGTGTCTGCATATACCGCTCGCCGACATCCAGCACATCCTCAACGTCCACGAAGGACATTTCAAGGTCGATCTGGGTGAATTCCGGCTGACGGTCGGCGCGC
>URNF01000097.1 GCA_900549155.1 uncultured Oscillospiraceae bacterium
GGCGAGCCGATGGACAAGGCGGGGGCTTACGGTGTGCAGGGGCTGGGCATGCGGTTCGTGCGCGGCATCGAGGGCGATTTCTACAGTGTCATGGGCTTACCCGGCGGCAGAGTGCGCCGCTTTTTGGACACTTTTTCCGAAATTTCGCAAAAAAACGGGAAAATCTGATTTTTTTGTTGAGAATTTTATTGGGATGTTATATAATAAGATTTCAGAAATTTGACAAAACTTTCCGCAAGACGGAGTTTATCATGAAAGGCAGGTAAAAAATATGTTTTTCAGCAGAGATATCGGCATCGACCTCGGTACTGCCAATACGCTGGTGTATATGCGCGGCAAGGGCATCGTGATGCGCGAGCCGTCGGTGGTGGCGGTGGACCTCAAAAAGGATGAGGTCATGGCAGTCGGCACGGAAGCCAAGGAAATGATCGGCAGAACGCCCGGCTCGATCTCCGCCATCCGTCCGCTCAAGGACGGCGTGATCGCCGATTTTGACGTGACCGCCGCCATGCTGCGCCACTTCATCAAGGCGGCGCTCAAGGCGACGTGGGCGCACCGTCCGCGCCTTATCGTGTGCATTCCCTCGGGTGTCACCGAGGTGGAACGCCGCGCGGTCGAGGATGCGGCGCGCCAGGCGGGCGCGCGCAACGTGGAGCTGATCGAGGAGCCGATGGCGGCGGCGATCGGCGCGGGACTGCAGGTCGAAGAAGCGGCGGGCTGCATGGTGGTCGACATCGGCGGCGGCACCTCCGAGATCGCGGTCATTTCGCTCGGCGACATCGTGACCTTCTGCTCGGTGCGCACGGCGGGCGACGATTTTGACGACGCTATTGTTTCCTATATCAAGAAAAAGTATAACCTGCTCATCGGCGAGCGCACGGCAGAGGATATCAAAATCAAGATCGGCTCTGCGTTCCCCTATGAGGACGAGGGACAGATGGACGTCAAGGGCAGAAACCTTGTCGACGGTCTCCCGAAGAACATCACCATCACGGCGGAAGAGGTGCGCGAGGCGCTTGCCGATCCGGTCTCCGTGATCGTCGATGCCATCCGCTCCACGCTGGAGCGCACGCCCCCCGAGCTGAGCGCGGACATCATCACCAACGGCATCATGCTGACCGGCGGCGGCGCGCTGCTGCGCGGCTTGGATCAGCTGGTCTCCCGCGAGACCGGCATGCCGGTGCATGTCGCGGAAAATCCGCTTGACTGCGTGGTGACCGGAACGGGCAAATGCCTTGATCTCGGCATGGTCAGCGACTTCCGCTCCAACCGTCATCAATAAAAAAGAATCTTGACCGAAGCGGGCGGGCATTGTCTACCCGCTTTTCGGCTATCTATGCAGAAAGAGAGGTGTGCCGGTGAAGCACTTTTTCAAAAGCGTCGGATGCAAAATTCTGGGCGGTGTCGCCCTCATACTGGTGGGACTGATGATCTATGCCGCTTCCACCGGCGGCATCTCGACCTTTGTCGCCTCTGCGGCGGGCGTGATCGTCACGCCGCTGCAATCTGCGGTAACGGCGGTGTCCGATGCCGTGAGCGGCTTTTTCGGCGGCGCGGGCAGCAGTGAGCTGCAAAAGCAGGTCGAAGAGCTGCAAAACGAAAACCGCGAGCTGCGGCAGCGGGTCGCAGACTATGACGAGATCAAACTGCAGAACGAATGGTATAACCAAATTCTCAGCCTGCACGAGGAGCACCCCGACTACACCTTTGCGGACGGCAAGGTCATCACGATGGACCCCTCCGATCCCTTCTGCAGCTTTTCCATCAACGCCGGCTCGGTCGCCGGCGTCGCGGTGGACGATCCCGTGGTGACGGCGGACGGGCTTGTCGGCGTCGTGAGCGAGGTGGGGCTGACCTACAGCAAGGTGCGCACCGTCCTCGACCCCGCGCTCAAGGCGAGCGCTTCCGTCAGCCGCACCGATGAGAGCGGCTATACCGGCGGCTCGCTGCGCCTTGCGGAGCAGGGACTGCTGCGGCTGAGCTCCATCGAACGCACCTCGTCGGTCGTGAGCGGCGATTTCATCGTCACCTCGGGACTCGGCGGCGTTTTCCCGTCGGGACTGCTGATCGGCAGGGTGGCGTCGGTGTCGGCGGACACGGACGGCATGACGCTGTATGCAACGGTGGAGCCGTTTGTGGACATCCGCAATCTAAAACGCGTCATGGTTATCACATCCTTTGCCGGACAGGGCGAATAAGGGGGCGGTTTTGTGGCAATGCCGAAGATCACGCGCGGTCGGCTGACCGCACGCATCAACCGCCTGTATCTGCGCTGGGTGGCATATGGACTGATCTTGCTTTTCGTGTCGCTGCTGCAGGCGGCGCCGCGCCTGTTTCCCGCATTTTTCGGCGCGCATCCCGTGCCGCTTGTGCCGCTCATTGTGTGTATCGCCATGTTCGAGGGCCCGATGGTGGGCGCGGCATTCGGCGTCGGCGGCGGGCTGTTGTGGGCGCTGTATGCCGACAGGCTGTTCGGCTTTGATGCGCTGCTGCTGTTGGCGATCGGCTGCATGTGCGGATTGCTCGTGCAGGTGTTTTTGCGCAATAACTGGCTGACATCGCTGCTGCTCAACGGCGCAGTGCTGCTTTTGTATGTGCTGGTGGACTGGCTTTTGCGGTATGTGCTGTTTCGCAATGCCGAAGCCGTGTATGCGCTTTTGCACATTCTGCTGCCCAACGCTTTGTATACGTTTATTTTATCTCCGCTGGTGTATGTGCTGATCTATCGCGTCGCACGCAGTATGCGCGAGAGCTGAAAGAGGTGAACCCGCATGAAACGCAATGTCGAAACGACGCCCGCACGGCGTCTTTTGTGCCTTTCTTTGGCGATCGTTGCGGTTTTTGCGGTTTTCGCCGTCGCGCTTTTCCGCATCCAGATCGTCGAGGGCGATTATTATGCGCAAAAGGCAAACAGCAACACCACGACGGTGATCAGTGTCTCCGCGTCGCGCGGGGAAATTCTTGACTGCAACCTTGTGCCGATCGCGGTCAATCGCACCACCTATGCGATCATGTTTGACTATAACTATTTTCCGAAAGGCACATCCGACGAAGCCCAAAAGGAGCAAAACGACTGCCTTTTGCGGCTGGTGGCGCTGCTGACCGAAACGGGCGAGGAGTGGAACGACGAGCTGCCCATATCCGATGCGGCACCCTATACCTTCACCGACGAGACGCGCGCCGACACGCTGCGCTCCAAGCTGCGCATGGGCTCCTATGCGACGGCGGACAACTGCATGGAAGAGATGGTGCGCTCCTATAAGCTGGAGAGCTATTCCAAAGAGCAGCAGCGCATTTTGGCGGGCATCCGCTACGGCATGGTGGTGAAGGAGTTTGCTGTGCGCAACCCCTATGTGTTTGCGGGCGATATTTCGCGCTCCACCATGTACCGCATCGTGGAAAACAATGCGGCATATCCCGGCGTGGACATCGAGACGGTGCCGGTGCGCGATTATGTCAGCGGTGACATCGCATCGCATCTGATCGGCTCGGTCGGTCCGATCTATGCCGAGGACTATAAGGAACTGAAGAAAAAAGGCTATGCCATGAACGATGTCGTCGGCAAGGGCGGCATCGAGGGCAGCTTTGAGGATAAGCTGCGCGGCACGGCGGGCGTGCGCACGCTTTTGAAGGACAAAAGCGGCAACGTGCTCGACGAGGAGGAGACCACCGCGCCCAAGCCGGGCGACACGGTGGTCATGACGATCGACTCCAATCTGCAAAAGACAGCGCAGACGGCGCTGGCGGACAAGGTGGCGGAGCTGCGCAAAAAGTCCACCGCCACCACCAACGGACATGATGTCAAAAGCGGCGCGGCGGTCGTGCTGGATGTCAAGACCGGCGGGGTTCTGACTTGCGCATCGTGGCCGAGTTATGACCTGGCGACCTATAAGGAGAACTATAACACGCTCCTTGACGACCCCGACAATCCGCTTTTCAACCGCGCGCTGAACGGCGCTTTCGCCTGCGGCTCGACCATGAAGCCGGGCATTGCGCTCGCGGCACTCACCGAGGGGACGATCACCCCGTCTTCCACGGTCTATTGCGGGCGTATCTATCGTTTTTATGACGACTATCAGCCGCACTGCATGGGCACGCACGGCACGATCAACGTCATCACCGCCATCACCAAGTCCTGCAACATTTTCTTCTATGATGTGGGCAGACGCATGGGTGCGGATATGATGCTCAAATACCATAAGCTCTATGGCTTCGGCAGTCCGACGGGCGTCGAGATCGGCGAGTCGTCGGGCAGACTGGTGACGCCGGAATCCGTGAAAAAGGACGGCGGCATCTGGACGGCGGGCGACAACCTGCGGCTCGCCATCGGGCAGAACGGTCTGTATACGCCCATTCAGCTGGCGGCATATGCCATGATGATCGCCAACGACGGTGTGCGGTATAAAACGCATCTGGTGCACAGCATCCGCAGCTATGACGGCACATCCGAGGAGATCGTTGAGCCGGAGATCGCGGCGACCGTGAACTGGTCGAAAACGGCGATGGACACGGTGCGGCAGGGCATGGTGAATGTGGTGAAGTCCGGCACGGCGTATTCCTCGTTCGGCACGGCAAGCTATACCGTTGCCGCCAAGACCGGCACGGCGCAGACCGGCAGAAAGGGACAGAGCGACCACGGTGTGTTCATTGCCTATGCGCCGGTGGAAAATCCCGAGATCGCCATTGCGGTCGTAATGGAGAACGGCACCTCGTCTGCGGCGGCACAGGTCGCGCGGAAGATCACCGATGCCTATTTTGCATCGAGTGAGACCGGCGAAAAGCCGACGGCGGAGGAGACGCTGCTGCCGTAATAAAGGTTTACAAGACGGGAAAATTGTGCTATACTGACAACATATGTGGGGAGGGAGAGCATGGGACGAATTGCGGTCGTGACATCCGGCAAGGGCGGCACGGGAAAATCCACGGTCTGCGCCGGTCTTGCCTATGCATTGGCGCGGCTCGGAAAGCGGATCCTGCTGATCGACGGCGATGCCGGCTTGCGCAGTCTTGATCTGATGCTCGGCGTCGGCGGCAACACCGTGTATGACATGGCGGATGTGTTTGCCGGACGCTGTGAGCCGGTCAAGGCGATCTATGCGTCTCCCGTCTCCCAGAATGTGTTTGTGATGCCTGCCCCCCTGGCACTCGATCAGCTTTGCTCGCCGCAACAGCTGCATCGGCTGGCAAAGGGGCTGTCCCACTATTTTGATGTGGTGATCGTGGATTGTCCCGCCGGTGTCGGCAGGGGATTTGAAACCGCGATCGCCGCCGCACCCGAGGCGCTGGTGGTGTGCACGCCGGACATGGTGTGCGCCCGCGACGCGCGCCTGCTCAGCGACATTTTGGCTGAGCGGAGCATTCCGGCGCGGCTCATCATCAACCGTCTGCGTCCGCGCAAGATCATGGACGGCAGCATGCCGGACATCGATCGCATCATCGACGAGAGCGCCCTGCAGCTGATGGGCGTCATTCCGGAGGATGAAACGGTCGCGGTCGCAAACGCCAACGGCAGACCGCTGCCGCTCTATTGTAATGCTGCTTTGTGTTTCTCAAATATTGCGCGCCGGTTTGTCGGTGAGTCCGTCCCGCTGGCGCCGCTTGAAAAAATGTAAATGAAAGGATGCTGCATATGAATATTGCATTGATCGCCCACGACGCCAAGAAAGAACTGATGGTACAGTTCTGCATTGCCTATTGTGGGATCTTGAGCCGCCATAACCTGTGTGCAACGGGCACGACCGGCAAGATGGTCGCCGAAGCCACGGGATTGAACATCACCCGCTATATGAGCGGGGCGCAGGGCGGCGCCCAGCAGATCTCGGCGCGCATTTCCTGCAATGAGATCGACCTGCTGCTATATTTCCGCAACCCCATTGGCGCCAAGGCGACCGAGCCGGACGAAGCCAGCCTGCTGCGTCTGTGCGACGTCTACAATATCCCCGTTGCGACCAACATCGCGACGGCGGAGGTGCTTATCCACGGTCTGGAGCGCGGCGATCTCGATTGGCGCAACATCGTCAATCCCAACCACTGAACAGAGGAGTAAAAACGGCATGGAATTGTTGACACAGGCGCCCCGCGGCACAGAGGATGTGCTGCCGCAGGACAGCTATAAATGGCAGTATGTGGAACGCACGGCACTGGACGTGGCGCACGACTTCGGTTTCCGCGAAATGCGCACGCCGGTTTTCGAGCATACGCCGCTGTTTCTGCGCTCGGTGGGCGAAACCACCGATGTGGTGCAGAAAGAGATGTATACCTTTGAGGACAAGGGCGGTCGGTCGATCACCCTGCGCCCCGAGGGGACGGCAGGTGCGGCGCGCGCCCTTTTGGAGCACGGTCTGCACAACGGCACGCTGCCCGTCAAGGCGTCCTATGTCACCTCCTGCTATCGCTATGAAAAGGCACAGAAAGGACGTCTGCGCGAATTTCACCAGTTCGGCGTCGAATGCTTCGGCGCCGCCGCGCCGCAGGCGGATGCAGAGATCATCCTGCTCGGACACACGATCTTTGAAAATCTCGATGTCAAGGGCGTAACGCTGCGGCTCAATTCTATCGGCTGCCCGACCTGCCGCGCGAAATACTATGAAACGCTCAAGGCTTATTTTGCCGACAGACGGGATGACCTTTGTGAGACCTGCCGCGATCGGCTGGAGCGCAACCCGATGCGTATTCTCGATTGCAAATCCCCGACCTGTGCCGCCATCGCGGCGGACGCGCCGGTGGTGCTCGATTATCTTTGCGACGACTGCCGCAACCATTTTGAGGCGGTCAAGGATTGTCTTGCGGCGGCGGAGTTGCCGTTCACCGTCGATCCGCACATCGTGCGCGGACTCGACTATTACACCCGCACCGTGTTCGAATTTGTCGCCGACGACGGGCTGACCGTGTGCGGCGGCGGACGCTATGACGGACTGATTGAGGAGCTGGGCGGGCCGCATCTGCCGTCTCTCGGCTTCGGACTGGGGCTTGAGCGCCTTTTGATGGTGATGGAAGCGCACAACGCCAAGTTCCCGCAGGAGGACGTCCCCGAGGTCTATTTTGCGCCCATGGGCGATGCGGCGGCAAGGCGCTGCTTTGCAATCGCGTCGAAGCTGCGCGAGGGCGGCGTTGCCGTCGAGACCGACATTGTCGGCAGAGGGCTGAAGGCGCAGATGAAATATGCCGACAAACGCGGCGCGCGGTTCACGATCGTGGTGGGTGACAACGAGCTTCAGACCGGTGTGGCGCAGATGAAGAATATGCAGACCGGTGAGACCGAGGAGGTTTTGCTGGACGACAGCTTATATACCACGCTGTACAATAAGTCGCTGGATCGCCAGCTGGCGGGCATGGCGGATCTTTTCGGCAGTGTGGCGGAATAAGGAAAGAGGATTGGGAAACATGGCAGAGACAGTAAAGGGCTTGAAACGAACGGATTATTGCGGCAACTTCCGTGCCGCGGACGAGGGCAGGGAGATCACGGTGTTCGGCTGGGTGCAGCGGCAGCGCAATCTCGGTCAGCTGATCTTTGTGGATCTGCGCGACCGCAGCGGCATTCTGCAGCTTGCCTTTGACGAGGACACCGAAAAGGACGTGTTCGAAAAGGCGGTGACGCTGCGCAGCGAATATGTGATCGCCGCGCGCGGCACGGTGCGCATCCGTACATCGAAAAATCCGGAGCTGCCGACGGGCGACATCGAGGTTGCCGTCGCGGAGCTGCGGATTCTCGGCAAGGCGCAGACGCCGCCGTTTGAAATTGCCGACGACACCACCGCCGCCGAGGCGACGCGTCTCAAATATCGCTATTTGGATCTGCGCCGTCCGACGCTGCAGAACAATCTCCTTTTCCGTCATCGCGTGACGATCGCGACGCGCAAGTTCTTTGACGACAACGGTTTTATCGAGCTGGAGACGCCTATGCTCATCAAATCCACGCCCGAGGGCGCGCGGGACTTTTTGGTGCCCAGCCGCCTGCACAACGGCGAATTTTATGCCCTGCCGCAGTCGCCGCAGCTGTATAAGCAGCTGTCGATGGTGGCGGGCTTTGACCGCTATGTACAGCTGGCGCGCTGCTTCCGCGACGAGGATCTGCGCGCCGACCGTCAGCCGGAATTCACCCAGATCGACCTTGAAATGTCCTTTGTGGATGTTGAGGACATCATCGCCATG
>URNF01000098.1 GCA_900549155.1 uncultured Oscillospiraceae bacterium
GCGGTGGATCGTGTCCGGCTTCTTGCCGAGAAACACCCGCGTTTCCATCGGCTCGCGCAGCGGGTCAATGGGCGGATTGGTGACCTGGGACGCGTTCACGAGAATGCGATCCCAATAGACGGGCAGCGGGTTCGGGTTGCCCATGGACGACAGCAAAACGCCGCCGGTTGCCGCCTGTTTGTAAATTTCCTTGATGGTGGCGTCCTGCCAGTTGGCATTTTGCCGAAAAGCAGAGGGCGCGTCGGTGATCTGCAAAGCGCCCGTCGGACAGACGGCAACGCACCGCTGGCAGTTGACGCACTTGGCGGCGTCGCTTTTCATCAGCTGCCGCTTTTCATCAAAAAAGTGCACGCCGTTTGCACATTCTTTTTCGCAGATGCGGCAGTTTGTGCAAAGGGAGATGTCCCGCCGCACCGCAAAGTCGGCGGGGAGATAGTCGATCGGTCTTTTTGCCATCAGTACTGTCCCTCCTTCACCCGCACAATGACCGGCTCGCCGCCGGCGGGGGCATACAGGTTTTCCGCCGCAGGCTCCAGCGCACGGATCGCCGCTTCCTCGCTGGCGATAAACATGCGGTCACCCTTTTCGGCAACCACCATGGAGCGCAGCTTCAAACGGTCGCACAGCGCCATCAGTCCGCCCTCAAAGCCGAGAACGATGGAGAAAGGCCCCGTCACCAGCAGTCCCGCATAAACGGTGCGCAGAAAGGTCATCTGCTCTCTTGCGGCGGGCGGGAGCTTTTCGATGGTGCTCCAGAAGGGCGCTGCCATGACGGCGGCAGCTTCCTCGAGCGTCAGCTTCTGCCGCCGCAGAAGATAGTCGGCGATATAGGTGATGACCTCGGTATCGGTTTTGAGCGTACAGGTATAGCCGAACATTTCGATATAGCGGCGGTTGGCGTCATAGGACGAAATTTCGCCGTTGTGCACCACGGTGTAGTCAAGCAGCGCAAACGGGTGCGCGCCGCCCCACCAGCCGGGCGTGTTGGTGGGATAGCGCCCGTGCGCCGTCCAGCAATAGGCACCGTAGTCCTCGAGCGCATAAAACGCGCCGACATCCTCAGGGAAGCCCACCGCCTTGAAAACGCCCATGTTCTTGCCGCTGGAAAAGACATAGGTGCCCTTGAAACGGGTGTTGATCTCCATGACCGTGCGGGCGACATATTCCCGCTCGTCCAGCTGCAGTCGCGTCAGAACGGACGAGAGCGGCGCAACGAAATAGCGCCAGATGAGCGGGACATCCACGATGCGCGGATGGCGCCTGATCGGGATAGTCTCCGCCTTGACGATCTCAAAGCGATCCTTGAGCAGCTGCTCACAGGCAACGCGCCCGTCGTTGTCATCATAGAAAATGTGCAGCGCATAGAATTCCTTATAGTCGGGATAGATCCCGTATCCCGCAAAACCGCCGCCGAGTCCGTTGGAACGGTCGTGCATGGGGATCATGCTTTTGATGATCCCCTCGCCGCTCATGCGCTCTCCCTCGCGGGAGATCACAGCGGATATGGCGCACCCCGACGGTATACGCACCTCTCCCTCTCGCAGCATTGTCCACAACTCCTTTTTCACGCAAAAAAGCGTTCATTCCGAAAAAAGGGGAAACTGTCCCCGTCGGAATGAACGCCTTTGCTCATTACCGTATAAAGATAGCACAATCCGCCCTTCCTGTCAATGCGTTTTTGCAGGAATTTGCCGTCTTTCTGTCATTTTTATGCCACTCTACAAACGGTAGAGTGGCAAATTCCCGTATCGCGGGAAACGGGAATTTCCGTTTGTCCGAGAATTAGAGTGTAAAGACGCACCATGTCCTTTTCAAACGGGCATACTTTCAGTATGCTATTTTCGAAAGGGGGGGAGCGCCGTGCGCACACCGAAGGACGGCACCGTCGTCTATTACCGCGATCCGCTGCGGGACGAATTTTCCGGCATCAGCCGAAAGCCGTTTGCGGTCGACAGCCGCTTTCCGTTTTTGCGGGAGGGGCGGCTCTATCGTTTTCTGAAATTTCTGGTTTATCGCGTCGCCGTCACACCGGCTGCGTTTCTCTATTGCAAGGCGAAATTCCGCCTGCACATCGTGGGCAAGGAAAAGCTCAAAGGGCAGCGCGGGTATTTTCTCTACGGCAACCACACCCAAGCCCCCGCCGACGGCTTTCTGAGTGCCGTCATCCCGTTTCCGACCGAGTCGCATGTGCTGGTCAACAGCGACAATGTCGCCCTGCCCGGCACGCGCACGCTGATGCAGATGCTGGGCGCTTTGCCCATCCCCACCGTGCGGGACGGGTTTCCCGCATTTGAGACGGCGCTGCGGTATCACATCGAAAAGGGCAGATGCGTTGTCGTGTTTCCCGAAGCGCACATTTGGCCCTATGCCACCGTCATCCGCCCGTTCACGGCGGTGTCCTGTCGCTATCCCGTCGAGCTTTCCGCTCCCGCCTTCACGTTCACCGTCACCTACCGTGCGTCCAAGAGGGGAAAACCGCGCATGATCGTCTTTGTGGACGGCCCGTTCTTCGGCGAGGGGGACACGCGCAAGATGCGACAGCAGAACTTGCGTGACAAACTGCTTGCGGCGATGAAAAAACGCGCCGAAACGCCCGAAAATCACGCATTCATTCGCTATGAACGGGAGGAAACGCCATGATCGCATTGCTCTATTGCGGCAACGGTGCCGTGTTCCCCGGCATGCTTCTGTCGCTTTTGTCGGTGACGGCGTACTGTAAAGCGCCGCTTCGGGTGCACATCCTCACGATGGATCTGACCGACACCGATCCGCGCTTCACCCCCGTCACGGAAAGACAGGCAGCGTTTTTGGAGAGTGAGCTGCAAAAGGTGAACGGCGAGAGCTGCGTCACACTGCACGACTGCGGCGCGCTCTTTCGCGAGACACTGGAAGAAAGTCCCAACGCCGCGACCGGCTATACACCGTATACGCTTTTGCGCCTGCTCATTGACCGCCTGCCGCAGCTGCCGGATCGCCTTTTGTATCTCGACACCGACACGGTGGCGCTGGCGGACATCACGCCCCTGTATCAGTTTGACCTTGCGGGGCGGGAATTTGCGGCGGCGCGCGATTTTCTCGGCAAGTTTTTCATACATCCGCGCTATATGAACGCGGGGGTGATGCTGTTTTCGCTGCCCGCACTGCGGGAGAGCGACCTGCTCACAAGGGCGCGCGCCCTCTGCTGCCGCAGAAAATTTCCCTTTCCCGATCAGGACGTGCTCAATCGGCTGGCGCGGCACAAGCGGTTTTTGCCGCGCCGCTTCAACGAGCAGTTTCGCGAGAAAAACGACACGGTCATCCGCCATTTTTCAAAGACCATTCGCCTTTTTCCCGTTTTCCACACCGTCAATGTCAAACCGTGGGACATCGACGGCATCCATGAGCAGTATCACACCGCGCGCTATGACGCGCTTTATGCGCGTTTTACGGCGGCACTTGCCGCCTTTGAGGAGGAGAATGTATGACAAGAAGGGACGTTTTGGCACAGATCGCCCGCTGCGAGGCGGCGGGTACGTTTGATGTACACGTCGACCCCATCCCGCGCGAGCTGACGCTGCCCGTCGACGAAAGCTATCGCTATGTCGGACACCGCACGTTTTTTGAGGGCATCAAATATCGGCTCGAAAAGTTTTTCTGCGTGTGGCCGTTCACGTGGTATGAGAACACCTTTGTGCTGAAAACGCGGTATGTCGGGCGGAAAAATCTGCGCGGGCTGCGCGCGGCGGTGCTCACCTGCAACCATGTGGACAAATTCGACTGCCTGGCGGTGAAATACGGTGCGCGGCCGCACCGCACCTATGTGATGGCGGCGGACTTCAACAATATGCGCGGCTTTCTGGGTGAAATGATGCGCGCAGGCGACATGGTGCCGCTCAACACGACGATGCACGGCAGAATGCAGTTTGCCCGCGTGGTGGAAAAAATTCTCACCCGCCGCAAAAAGTTTTTGCTGGTCTATCCGGAAGCGGCGATGTGGTGGCACTATGAAAAGCCGCGACCGTATAAGGACGGCGCGTTCAGCTTCGCCGCGAAATACGGCGTGCCGGTCGTGCCGCAATTCATCACGTTCAAGGATATGAAAAAGACCGACGCCGAGGGGCTGCCGAAAAAGCAGTTCACCGTGCACATCGGCAAGCCTATCTATCCGAAAGCGGCACTTTCCCGCCGTGAGAACATCGCCTTTTTGCGGGAGGAGAGCTTCCGTTTCTGCAAGGAGACCTATGAGACCGTCTATGGAAAACCGTTATCATATGAGGAGCAGTGACATGGAAAAAATTTCTGTAATTTTGCCGTATTATCATAACGGCGACACGATCGAGCGGTGCATCAACAGCATCCTGGATCAGACCTACAGCCATTTTGAGCTTTTGTGCGTCAGCGACGGCGCGGACGTGAAAACGACCGCCGCCGTGCAGCGGCTGGCGCTCATGGACAGCCGCATTGTCCCACTGTCCGTGCTGCACGGGGGCGTGTCCCGCGCCCGCAACGAGGGACTTGCGCAGGCGGACGGGGACTATATCCAGTTTGTGGATGCGGACGACTGCCTGGAGCCGGACATGTTTGCCACCATGCTTGCGGCGCTGAAGCGCGAGGGGGCGGACATCTGCGTTTGCGCCTTCGATCATCCCTGCCTCGGCGAATATGCGGGCGACCGCGTTTTCGATATGCGGGACACAGAGGAGATCTATGCCTATTATCAGCACACCTTTGCCGGGCACGTGCCGTGGAACAAGCTGTATCGCCGCGAAGTCATTAAAACGCCGTTCATCGAGGGCATGAAATTCTGCGAGGACGGCATGTTCGGCATCGCCAATATGTTCAACGCGAAAAAGATCGTGTCGGTGAGCGATGTTCTCTATCACTATTGCGTCGCTGCGCCGGATGCGGCGGAAAAATCCTGCATTGCGGAAATGGCGTGCGCGCCGTTTTGGGAGAGCCGTGACACCATTTGGTATCAGCGACGGGCGCTCATGCCCATTGCCGACGAAATTTTCCGCGCCCACCTGTCGGCACAGGATGCGGCGCGGTTCGGCACGGTGCGGCTTTTCGATTTCTTCCTGTGGGAAATGCTCATCTATGCGGGAAACGGCGCGCCCGACAGGGGACTGCGCATCGAGATGGAGCGGGTGCTTGCCGAGCCGGATTTTGTGCGCAGTGTGACCGACAAGGCGCGCTTCGGCGTTTTGCGGCGGCAGTGGTCGTCGCGGCAGGTGACGCTTTTCATCGACGGCCTGCGCGTGTTTTATGACGCGCCGCAGGGACTGCGGCCGTATTTTGCGGCGAGCTGCCTTTTTGCGGCACTGTTCTTGCGGGCGGGGGACACACTGGACGAAAACGATCTTGCCGCCGCATCGCTTGCCGCCTTGCAGACCGAGGGAACGCCGGAAGCACGCTTTGTGTCGGCGTTTCTCGAAAAGAAGGTGCTGGAGCGCGGCGCATAAAAACAGGACGGAGCGATTGCTCCGTCCTGTTTTTTAGTTATTGTCGTTATTCCCACATGCCGAGCGGAACTTTCGGTCTTGAAAAAACCGTCGGCGCTTTGCCGTTCAGAATTTCGTCGGCATTGCGGCGAAAATCCGCACAGGTGAGATCGCGGTCACGATAGATGGTTTTCGGACAGGCGGTCGCGATCTCATACATCCACACGCCGTCATAACCGATCGCGTCAAGCGCTGCCACGACGGCAGCCCACTCGATTTTTCCCTCGCCGGGCAGCCAGTGCCGCTCGTTGACAAAATCAAAGTCCGAGACGTGCAGCGTCGCGATCCGCGCGCCGAGCGCACGGATGACCTCCTGCGGCTTTTCGACGGTGATGTGGTTGGTGTCAAAGCAGCAAAAAAGGCGGGGATCTTCCAGCAGCGTCTGCATATCGGCGATCGAATGCCCGAGACAGGTGCGCGGCAGATCTTCGACGCAAAGGTGGGCACTGCTTTTTTCACACACGTCGGCAAGCGCGGCAAGGCTTTCCTTTGCACGGCTCATCCGCTCCGATCGCTTGTCGTCGGCGATCGGCTCGCCGCTTGCGTGAATGACAAATTTGTCGATGTCGACAGCGGCGGCACGGCGGATGATGTCCGCGTTCAGCTGCACGGAACGGGTGCGCAGGTCTTCATCGAGCGACGAAATATCGACCGCGTCAAACGGATAAAACGGCAGATGCAGCGACCACAGCCGCACCCCGGCGCGCGCCGCTTCCTTTGCGGCTGCGGCAAAGTCAAACGCCGTATAGTCATTTTGCGAAATTTCCATTGCGGCGATCCCTGCAGCGGCATAGGCGTCAAAAAGCGCCGCATCGACCGTTTTGCCCATGGTGGACATACCGACAGACAGCATCCATACCATCTCCTTTGCTCTGATGATAGCACGGGACAATCCGTTTGTCAATGTATGTCCTGCCTTTTTTCCACATATATATGAGGGAAAGGGGCGGATCTCATGTATACGGGACTGGACGAAAAAGAAGTTGCCGCCGCGCGCCGACAGTTCGGCGACAACACATTGACCCGTCGCGGGCGGCAAAGCCTTTGGCGGCAGTTTCTTGCGGGCTTCGGCGACCCGATCATCAAAATTCTGCTGGTTGCCCTCGGCATCAATGTGGTGTTTTTGTTCCGCACCGCCGATTGGTTCGAGACGGCGGGCATTGCGGCGGCGGTGTTCATTGCAACCGCCGTTTCCACCCTGTCGGAATACGGCAGCGAGACGGCGTTTCGCAAGCTGCAGGAAGAGGCGGCGGGCATTTCCTGCCGAATCAAGCGAAAAGACGGCGTGCATCTGCTCCCCATTGAAGAGGCGGTGGTCGGGGACATCATTTTGCTGCAGGCGGGAGAGCGCATCCCCGCAGACGGCATTTTGGTGTCCGGCAGACTCATGGTGGATCAGGCGGCGCTCACCGGCGAGGCGGCAGAGGTGGAAAAGCGCCCTGCCGCAGCCGAAAGCTCCGTGCGCGATCTGCTCGCCGCAGAGCGCCTTTTTCGCGGCACGGTGGTGACCGACGGGAACGGCGTCATGCAGGTCGAGCGGGTGGGGGACGGCACGTTCTATGGCGGGCTGGCGCAGGAATTGCAGGAGGAAACACGGGAAAGCCCGCTGCGCCTGCGGCTGACGCACCTTGCAAAGGTTCTCAGCCGCATCGGCTATGTCGCGGCGGTGCTGGTGGGGATCGCCGATCTTTTGCACACCTTTTGGATCGAAACGGGCGGCAGTCTGCAGCACATGCTGCCGCTGCTCACCGACCCGCAGACGCTCTTTGCCGCGCTTTTGCACGCGGTGACGCTCGCCATCACGGTGGTCGTGGTCGCTGTTCCCGAGGGGCTGCCCATGATGATCACGGTGGTGCTGTCCGCCAATATGCGCCGTATGCTGCGGGATCACGTGCTGGTGCGCCGCCTTTTCGGCATCGAAACGGCAGGCAACCTCAATTTGCTTTTCACCGACAAAACGGGAACGCTGACGCAGGGCAGACCGTCGGTCTTTTGCGCCGTGACGGGCGACGGAAAGCGGCATGAGCGGCGGGAAAGCCTGCGCGGCGCGCGCGGATTTTGGCAGTGGATGGAGCTTTCGTGCGCGACAAACAGCGACAGCGTGACAGCCGACGGCCGTCCCGTCGGCGGCAACGCGACCGACAGAGCGCTTTTGCAATATGTTCTGCCGCTGACGACCACCCCTGTCGCGGCGACAAAACGCGTGCCGTTTGACAGTGAGAAAAAATATGCTGCCGCGTCGCTTGCCGACGGGCGGGTGCTGGTGAAGGGCGCACCCGAAAAGCTGTTGCCCGCCTGCACGCGGTTTGTGGATGCCGACGGGCAGCTGCGCCCGTTCACCGCAAAGCACACGGTGGAAACACAGTTAAAAGACATGACCGAAAATGCCATGCGGGTCATCGCCCTCATCGCCGTTTTCGGCGGCAACACCGCCCCGCCGTTTGCCGACGCCGTGCTGGTGGCGCTTGTCGGCATCAGCGACCCCGTGCGCAGGACTGCCGCCCGCGCGGTGCGGGAAATGACGACGGCGGGGATACAAACGGTG
>URNF01000099.1 GCA_900549155.1 uncultured Oscillospiraceae bacterium
GCCGCCGTCAGAAGACAGCTTTGATATAATACCACCCTCATCCCCGTTTGTCAACGGTTTTTTTGTCGTTTTTCAAAAAAGTTTTCGGCGTGGTGGAAGCGAAAAAGGACAAGCACAATATATGGTATTTACAGGTGCATATGCTGCAGCAGAACGCCGCGGGCGGTGATGTCCAAAAGCCCATAGCGTCCGTCGCGCAGCGCGCCGGGATTGAAAAAGCGGCGACCGTCTGTGTAGCTTTCAAAAGGTATGTGCGTGTGTCCGAACAGGACAATGTCCGCATTTTGCTCCTCGGCGGCATAGCGCAGGGTGTCAAGTCCGCTTTTCACATGGTACAGATGCCCGTGCGTCAGCAGGATGCGGCAGCCGCCGCAGGTTTCCAGCCGCACATACGGCAGATCGCACAGCATATCGCAGTTGCCGCGCACGGCAAAAAGCATCGCCGTCGGCAAAATCGCGGGGATCGTTTCCGCTTCGCGCGCGCCGTCGCCCAGATGGCACACCGCCGCCGCAGCCGGATGCCGCAAAAGCGCCTCGCGCAGACGGGACGTGTCCCCGTGGGAGTCGGAGAAGATCAAAACCTGCATCATAAATCACCTGTCTTATACATAATTATATACGCGGGTTACCGCAATTTTTGGGAAGGGATGATCCGTATGGGAGAAAACACATTGACACCGCAACAGATGGAAGCACTTTTGGCATTTGCCGCCAGAAAGCTGGGGGTGTCGCAGGAGCAGCTTGCCCGCACACTGCAAAACGGCAGAGTGGGGGAGCTGGGATTGTCCGAGGCGAATGAAAAGCGGCTGTCGGAGCTGCTCGGCAACCGACAGGCGGTGAGCGATCTTTTGGGATCTCCGCAGGCGCAGGAGCTGCTCCGACGGACAGCGGAGGGAGAAAATCATGGACGCGGGTGAAAAGCTGCAATCCATCCTGTCCTCGCCCGACGGCATGGAAAAGCTGCAGGAAGCGGCAAAGCAGCTGCAGGGTGTGCTCGGCGAGGGCGGCGACCTTTCGGGACTTTTACAGTCGTTTGCGGGCAGTCTGCCCGCCGCACCCGAGAAAAAGGGCGGCATGGATCTGTCGCTTCTGACAAAGGCGGCGCCGTTTTTGCAGGAGATGCAAAAGGACGACGACAGCACAAAGCTCTTGCGGGCGCTGCGCCCGTATATGCACGGGGAGCGGCAAAAGCGGCTGGACGAGGCGCTGGAAATTCTCAAGTGGCTGCGGCTTGCCACCATGCTCAAGGAGCAGGGGGTGCTGTGAATGGAAGATACCGCCGCCATGCAGCGCGAAGCCGAGCGGCGCGTGAGGCGGATGCACGAGCAGCTGCAGGCGCTCGCGGGCAGTACCCCCACATTCGGCGTGCCGCCCGCAAAGACACCCGAAGAACCCGCAAAAAAGAAAAACGACCTTTTGCCGCTGCTGCTTTTCCTGTGGCTTTTGCAGGACGGCGGGGAGCACGCACTGCTCGTTTTGCTGGCATATCTGATGCTTTGAAAAACGGACGCCCGAGGGCGTCCGTTTTTTGTCAGCTCCTGCGGATTGAAAATTTGCAGGAGCAAGGAAAGCGCTCCGACGGCGTATGTGCATACGCCGAGTGGGCGCTTGACACAGCACCTGCGGATTTTACAGGCGCTCGGCGATGGCATCGAGGAATTCCATCGAGTTTACCGCGCGCTTTTCGGGCAGCGAGGAGAGGAGATAGAGATCCTTCGTCATGATGCCGCTCTCGATGGTGTCGAGCGTCGCCTTTTCCAGCTTGTCGGCAAACGCCGCCAGCTCCGGCAGCGCGTCCAGCTCGGCGCGCTTGCGCAGCGCACCGCTCCAGGCGAAAATGGTCGCCACCGAGTTGGTGGACGTTTCCTCGCCCTTCAGATGGCGGTAGTAGTGGCGGGTGACCGTGCCGTGCGCCGCCTCATATTCATAGTTGCCGTCGGGCGAAACCAGCACGCTTGTCATCATCGCCAGCGAACCGAACGCCGTCGCGACCATGTCGCTCATGACATCGCCGTCATAGTTCTTGCACGCCCAGATGAAGCCGCCCTCCGAGCGCACCACGCGGGCAACCGCGTCGTCGATCAGGGTGTAGAAATAGGTGATGCCCGCCTTTTCGAAGGCATCCTTATATTCCGTTTCATAGATCTCGGCAAAAATGTCCTTGAACCGATGATCATAGGTCTTGGAAATGGTGTCCTTTGTGGAGAACCACAGATCCTGCTTGCAGGACAGGGCATAGTTGAAGCAGGCGCGCGCAAACGCGGAAATGGACGCGTCGGTGTTGTGCATACCCATGGCAACGCCGTCGCCGTCATAGGCGTGGATAAGACTTCTGGTCTCGTTGCCGTCGCGGTCGGTGACGACCAGCTCCGCCTTGCCGCCCGCGGGAACGCGCGCCTCGACGTTGCGGTAGATATCCCCATAGGCATGACGCGCCAGAACGATCGGCTTTTTCCAGGTGGACACGGTCGGCGTGATGCCCTTCACCACCACCGGCGCACGGAACACCGTGCCGTCGAGCACCGCACGGATCGTGCCGTTGGGGCTTTTCCACATTTCGTGCAGGTGGTATTCCTCCACACGCTGGGCGTTCGGGGTGATGGTGGCGCATTTCACGCCGACGCCGTATTTTTTGATGGCGTTGGCGGCATCCACCGTCACGGCGTCCCGCGTTTCGTCGCGATAGGGCAGCCCGAGGTCATAGTATTCGCTTTTGAGATCCACAAACGGCAAAATGAGCTTATCCTTGATGGCTTTCCAAAGGATGCGGGTCATTTCGTCGCCGTCCATCTCGACGAGCGGCGTTTTCATCTGAATTTTCTGCATAGGTTCAACCTCCTAAAAATACACTTATTTCTTCCTGTCCGCCGTTTTGAACGACAGAAGCGCCCCGAACGCGCCGCCGTTGAAGGGGCGCACGGTGATGCCCGTGTCTTCGGCACGCACGCCGTAGCAGCGGGTGATATAGGCAAGCGGGAGCGCGGGCGACGCGTCATACAGCAGCTGCTCCAGCGTCGTCACCGCAGCCGCGCTGTCGGTCGCCTTATCATAGGCGGCGTCAAAGGCGGCGCTCGAAAAACGGGCATAGTTTTGCGCGTTGCCGCTCTTGAACGCAGCGAGATTTTCGAGTGCGGTCAATCCTGCGGCGGTCACATCGCAGATGGCAAGCTGATACCGCCCCGCGCGCACCCGTTTTTGCACCTCATCCGCCGCCGCCAGCTCCAGCGAGCAATAGACCGACAGATTTTTTGTCAGCGACTGCACGATATACCGCGCGAGGTTGGCGCTGTCGGCGTCGTCGGGCGCAAGCAGCGTCAGCGACGGGGTGCGGGAGCGTTCAAGCGCCGTCAGCCCTGCCGTCAGCGCCTTTTGCGCCTTTTGCACATCGGTCCTCAGCGGACAGGCGGTTGCAGGCGCGGTGTAGGCGCTGCCGCCCGCCGTTGCCGCAGGCGCGGTGTAGCCGACAGCCGCCGTGCAGCCTGCGCCGACACCCGCTTTGAGCGTTTCCCATTCGACGGCGTCCCGCAGCGCGCGGCGCACATCGACATTGGCAAGCACCTCGTCGGTGGTGTTGAAATATAAAAACCGCACCGTGTCCTGCAGCTCCACCAACCGCACGCCGTTTTCCTCGGCGGTGTCCTGCTCGGACACCGGCACCTCGGTGGCGTCGATATAGGCGCGGCGCAGCAGATCATAGTTCTCCGCGGCGTCGGTGGAGATGCGGTATTTCACCGATGCGGGCAGCACCTCGGCTGCCGCATGGTAGTTCTCGTTTTTGCGCAGGGTCACGGATGTGTCATGCTCCCAGCCGGAGACATAGAAAGGCCCGTTTGTCAGAATATAGCGCGTTTCCAGCCCGTATCTGCCCGCCGTGTAGGCGAAAAATTCGCGGCTGCAGGGCATGAACGCGGGGGAAGCGAGCCGCTTTGTGAAACCGTCGTCCGGCGCATCCAAATGAAACACCAGCGTTTTTTCGTCGACCGCTTCCACGCCGAGCGTGGTGGACGACGCCTTGCCCGCCAAGACGGCAGCGGCGTTGCGGATGCCGGCAAGCTGCGCCGTGTAGGGAGAACGGGTGGTGGGATCGGCGGTGCGGCGCACGGCAAACACAAAATCGTCCGCCGTCACCATCACGGGATCCTCGAACCCCGTTTTTTCGCCGCGCACGGTCACGGTGCTCCAAAAGCTCTCTCTTAGTATGAAGGTATAGGTGCAGCCATCCTGCGACACCGTCCAGTCGGCGGCGGCGGGCACGGCTTTGCCGTTTTCGTCCAGCGCGGTCAGGCCCTCGAAGGCGGCGCTGATGACGGCAAGCGACGCCGTGTCGGAGATCGCCTGCGGGTCGATCTGCTTCGGCTCGGCGGAAAGAACAAACCCAAAGCTCTCGCCGCCCGCCTTTTTGCCGCAGCCGACAAGCGAGGCAAAAAGCGCAAAGCATAAGAAAAGTGCTCCCAGCCGTTTCATGGCGCACCCCCTCTTAAGAAAATACAAAAGCCGCGCCGCACGACACGCGCGGCGCGGTGGGATCACCCCTAGTATACCGAACTTTCTTGCATTTGACAAGTATTCTCGCCGATTTTTTCAAAAACACTTTCCACCAGCTTTTGGCTGCCGGGCGGGGAATACACCCAGCGGTCGATGTGTCCCGCGGTGATGAAATAGTGCGGCGGGGCAGGGGACTCGCGTCCTGCGGTGACGTCGATGACGATGAGCTTGATCTTCATTTTCTCCGGCAGGATGCTTTTTATGTACACGCTGACGCACTGCCCCACCTGCAGCTCCTGCCGCGGCTCGGCAAGCCCCGCAAGGTTGGGGGCAAGCTCGATGAACACCCCATAGCTTTCCACCGACCGCACAATGCCCGTCACCGTTTCGCCCTGCGCAAAGCGGGCGACGTTTTCCTCCCAGGTGCCGAGCAGCTCGCGCTGCGAAAGGCAGATGCGCCCGTTTTCCATGGAGGACACCACCGCCGCAATGTCCTGCCCTACCCGCAAACGGTCGCGCGGATGGGAGATGCGGCTCACCGACATGCCCGCGATCGGCATGAGCGCCGTCAGCCCGCAGCCGATGTCGCAGAAAGCACCGAAGCTCTCAAGGCGCGTCACCCGCGCGGACAGGATATCCCCGGTGTGCAGCGTGCGGCGATAGTGCGCGCGGCACCGCTCCTGTGCGTCGCGGCGGGACAAAACGGCGCGCAGCGTCCCGTCCGCCGTATGCTCAAAGCCCGAGACCGTGAACGCGACCGGCTTGCCGACGCGGGAAATGAGAGCGATGTCCCTGGTCGTTCCCTCGGCGATGCCGACCGCGCCCTCATCGTGCGGGATGATGCCGTCCATACACGGCAGCGTCACATACAGATCATGTGCCGCATCACAAAGCCGCACCGGCGCTTCCAGCACGCTCCCGTCGAGCGCGGCGGCGGCAAGCGCCTCATAGCTTGCGATGCGCGCGGCATTCTCCGCTGTTTCAAACCGTCTGCCCTCCGGCAAAAATGTGGTGTTTTCCATTTTCTCGCATCCTTCCTTTTGGTGTCTATGGCATGTATATGTGCCGACCGCCGCAAAGATACGCAAAAAGGGATTTTACATTTCGGGAAAAGTATGGTACTATACATATATCTGCACACAACGGGAGGAACACCATGAAAACGGAGCTTTCGGAGCGCACGCCGACTTCCACCAAAATTTCACTGTTTGTCGTCTTTTTGCTTCTGACCGCCGCGAACGCCTTTTGCATCGTGCGGGCAGGCTATTTCACCTTTGCCCTGCAGAAGTGGGCATATGCCCTCGGCTTTTCCGCACTGCTGTCGGGGCTGCTTTGCTATGTCCTGTATGCGCTTTTGCCGCGCCAGCGCTTCCGTGCGGTGCAGCACGGCGCCGCCTTCTATCCGCTTTTGGCGGGGGCTTTGGGGCTTTTGTGCATGGCGCTTTCCTATGTGTGGCTCGGCGTGTGGCCGTTTGGCAACGAGTCGGTGATGATCGTCGATCTGCACCATCAATACGGCCCGATGCTGTCCGAGCTGCGGGAAATGCTGCTAAGCGGCGGCGACGTGCTCTACACCTTCAAGACCGGCATCGGCGCAAACTTTATCTCGCTGTTTGCCTATTATCTCGCCAGCCCCTTCAACCTTCTGCTGGTGCTGTTCCCGTCATCGCTGCTCACCGAGGGCGTCTTGGTGATCACGCTGCTGAAAAACGCGCTCACCGCCGCGCTGTTTGCCGCCTGCCTGCAATATGTCCTGCGGCAAAAGGGGCTGTACACGGTGATGCTGGCGTTGTGCTATTCGCTTTCCATGTATGCCCTTGCCTATTCCTGGAACATCATGTGGCTCGACGCCGTGATGATGCTCCCGCTCGCTATCTTGGGCTTTGAGCGCATGATGCGCACCGGCAAATACGGCGTGTATATCCTGTCGCTTGCCTATATTCTCATCACGAACTACTATATCGGTTTCATGGTCTGCCTGTTCCTTGTGCTCTATTATATTGCCTTTGCCCTGCGGCGGCAGCGCAGCGCGGCGGCTGGCGGACGCGCCTTTTTGCGCTTCGCGGTCGGCTCGCTCATCGGCGGCGGACTGGCGATGGCAGTTTTGCTGCCGGTGTATTTCGCTTTGCAATATACCTCCGCTGTCGGCGAATCGATGCCCGACATCGGCTCGATGTTCGACATCTTCAAGCTGTTTTCAAGACAGCTGTTCGGCACAACGCCGACCATCCGCTCCGGCAAGCTGCCGAACATCTATTGCGGCATCCTGCCGCTGACGCTGCTGCCGCTGTTTTTCACCGTGCGCACCATCCCGCTCAGACGGCGGCTCGCCTATGGCGGGCTGCTGGCGGCGATGAGTCTCAGCATGACCGTCAACATTCCGAACCTCATCTGGCACGGGCTGCACAGCCCGAACGACCTGCCCTATCGCTTTTCGTTCCTGTTCATTTTCACGGTGCTGTTTTTGGCGGGCATGCTGTTCCCGCACCTCAAGGACATCACCCCGCGGCAGATCTTTGCGACGGTCGGCGGGCTTTGCGGCGCGATCATCCTGTATGAGACGCTGTCGGCAAAGAGCGACGACGTGTTTCTGCCGGTGTATGTAAGCTTGCTGCTGGTCGTTCTCTACGGCGGCATCCTGCTGCTCACTACCTATCGCAAGCTCGCTCCCCGCGCCGCGGCGGCGGTGCTGATGATGGCGGTGACGCTGGAAATGACCGTGTCGGGCGGGCTGACGTTTGACACCCTCAACGCCAATGAATATTTCACCGACCACGATTCCTATGTGGACAACGCCGAGACCCGCGCTGCCGCGGCGGCGGTCGAGGAAATGAACGCCATCGGCGACAGAGAGCTGCAAAACGGGTTCTACCGCGCGGAGCTGCTGCCGCGCCGCACCTGTGTGGACACGGCGCTGTTCCACTACAGGGGGCTGACGTCGTTTTCCTCCAGCAACTACTATCGCACCACCCGTCTGCTCGGCAGCCTCGGCTATGCCTGCAACGGCGTGAACAGCTATCTGTATGAGAGCTTTGTGCCGGTGACGGATTCGCTGCTCGGCATCCGCTATCTTGCGCTGAACGCCGACATCACGGGGCACGCGCAGCTGGAAAAGGCGGGGGAGAGCAACACCGCCGACGGGAATTATGTCATCTATCGCAACAAGCTCGCACTGCCGATCGCCTATCGCGTGCAGGGCGACATCACAGCGTTTGCCACGCGGCAATATCACCCCTTTGCCACGCAGGAATCGCTTGTCGCCGCGCTGACCGGCGACGACACGCCGCTGTATACCTATGCCGACATCGAGACCGCCGGGGACAGCTTCGGCGTCGCATCCGCCGGCGGCACACAGTTCGGCATCAGCGAGGACGGCGGCACGGCGTGGTTCACCGCCGCGATCGACAAGCGCGCTCCGTATTATGTCTATGTCGACTGCCTGGCGGCAAAGAGCGCGTCGGTGTCGGTCGTTTTGCCGGACGGCACGGCGGGTGACACCTTTGACGCGTCGACCGACGAGGCGTATATC
>URNF01000100.1 GCA_900549155.1 uncultured Oscillospiraceae bacterium
GTGATGGCGGCGCGCTATTTGCGGAAAAAGGGGTATACGCTGCTTGCCGCGAACTACCGCACCCGCTTCGGTGAAATTGACATAATCGCCGCCGACAAAAAATATATTGCCTTTGTGGAGGTGAAGCTGCGCTCCGGCGCGGCAATCTACACTCCCGAGGAGGCGGTGACGCCGCTTAAACAGCAGAAGATCGTCAAGGCAGCGATGCAGTATCTGCAGCTGCATCCATCGGAGCTGCAGCCGCGCTTTGACGTCATTGCCATCGTGGCGGATGACCGCGATCCGATGAAAGCGCGTTCGTTGGAGCATCTGAAATCTGCGTTTGATGTTGGCGGTATCTATGCGGCTTTTTGATCTGCATTGCGACACGCTTTTTGAATGTGTCAAATATGATTGTTCCGTTTTGCACAATGCGTGCCATGTGGACATAGAAAGAGGAAAAGCGTTTTCTCCCTGGTATCAGTGCTTTGCCGCCTGGGTGCGGGACAAGACGCCGCCGAAAACGGCTGCGGCGCAGATCGAAACGATGCTGCGGCGCGCGCACGCCTTTGAAGCGGAGCATCCCGCAGCCTTCCATGTGCTGCAAACGGGCGCGGAGCTTTCTTTTCCGCCGCCTGCCGTGTGCACGGCGATCCTGACCGTCGAAAACGGCGGAACGGTGGGCGAGCTGCCGCAGACGTGGGTCGATGCCGGCGTCAAAATGATCTCCCTCACCTGGGACGGCGAAAACGCCTGGGCGCAGGGCTGCCGCGGCGATGCCCGCCGCGGGCTGACCGCTCGCGGCAGAGATGCCGTGCGGAAAATGGAAACGCTGCGCATTCTGCCGGACGCGGCGCATCTGAACCGCCGCGGATTTTGGGAGCTTTTGGAAATGACCTCCCGCCCGATCGTTGTCAGCCACACGGCGTCCGCCATGCTGTATCCCATCGCCCGCAACCTGACCGACGCACAGTTTTGCGCGGTGCGGGAGCGCGGGGGACTGGTGGGACTGAGCCTTTGCCCGGAGCATTTGGGCGCGCCGACGCTTTCGCGCATGATCGCGCATTTGGAGCAGTTCTTGTCGCTCGGCGGCGAAAAGACCGTCGCGCTCGGCTGCGATCTCGACGGCATCGAGATACCGACGGCATTCGGCGGTATCCGTGTGGTGGGGACGCTCTATGAGCAGCTATTAAAAAGGAACTATGCGGAAAGTCTTGCGGACGATATTTTCTTCGGCAATGCCTACCGCTTTTTCACAAAACAGTGTATATAAAAAAGGATGAAAAAGATGAACTACGTAAGTACCCGTGATCACAACAAAACCGTGACCGCCGCACAGGCGATCGCTGCCGGTATCTCGTCGGAGGGCGGACTTTTCGTGCCGGAGAGCTTTCCGCCGCTGACCGTCGATGAGCTGCGCACGTTGGTGCCGATGGACTATCGGGCACGTGCCGCGTTTGTGCTCGGTCGCTTTCTGACCGACTTTTCGGCGGAGGAAGTAAAAGCGTGCGTTGACGCTGCCTACACGGCGGAAAAATTCGGGGATCACCCCGCGCCGCTGCACACCTTGCACGACGATGCCCACATTCTGGAGCTGTGGCACGGTCCGACCTGCGCTTTCAAGGATATGGCGCTGCAAATTCTGCCGCACCTGATGCGCGTATCGGTGGCAAAATCCGTGCCCGGCAAGGAGATTGTCATTTTGGTCGCCACCTCGGGCGACACGGGCAAGGCGGCGCTTGAGGGCTTCAAGGACGCGCCGCACACCCGCATTCTGGTGTTCTATCCCGTCGACGGCGTCAGCCCGATGCAGAAGCTGCAAATGACGACCCAGGAGGGAAACAACGTCGCCGTCTGTGCCATTCGCGGCAACTTTGACGACGCCCAGTCCGGCGTCAAGGCGATCTTCACCGATCCCGCCGTCAAGGAAAAGCTGGCGGCGCACGACATGCTGTTCTCAAGCGCCAACTCCATCAACTGGGGACGGCTGGTGCCGCAGGTGGTATACTATATCTCCGCCTATTGCGATCTTGTGAAAAGCGGCAGGCTGACGCTCGGCGACCCGATGAATGTCGTGGTGCCGACCGGCAATTTCGGCAACATTCTGGCGGCATACTATGCCATGAAAATGGGGCTGCCGGTGAAAAAATTCATCTGCGCGTCCAACAAAAACCACGTGCTGACCGATTTCATCAAAACCGGCACCTATGACCGCCGCCGCGATTTCTTCACCACCACCTCGCCGTCCATGGACATCCTCATTTCTTCCAACCTGGAGCGGCTTCTGTTTGATCTGACCGACAGGGATGACACAGCGGTTGCCGCCATGATGGAGAGCCTGCGCCGCGACGGGTGCTATACCGTGTCGGACAGCGTGCGTGAAAAGCTGCAGGCGCTTTTTGTGGGCGGTTTTGCCGACGATGAGGCAGTCGCCGCGACCATTCGCGACACCTTCGCTGATCACCGCTATCTGATCGACACGCACACGGCGGTGGCGGTGCGCGTCTATGAGGACTATCGCCGCGAGACGGGGGACGAAACGCCCACCGTGATCGCATCCACTGCCAATCCCTATAAATTCTCCGCCAGCGTGCTTGCCGCACTCGGCGAGGAGCATCCCGATGCGGATGAATTTGAAAAGGTGGCGCTTTTGCAGGCGCACACGGGCGTGCCCGCACCGCAGTCGCTTTTGTCGCTGCGCGAGAAGCCGGTGCGTTTTCCGCAGGTGTGCGACCGCGACGGCCAGCGGGATGTGGTGTATGCCATGCTGGGCATAAAGGCGTAAACGATGGCACTGTATGTAATCGGCGACCTGCACCTGTCCTTTTCCGCCGATAAACCGATGCACATTTTCGAGGGCTGGGATCACCACGAGGAACGCCTTGAGAAAAACTGGCGTCGGCTGGTGAAGCCTGAGGACACGGTGGTGATCCCCGGCGATGTTTCGTGGGGGATGTCGCTTGAAGAGTCCAAGACGGATTTTGCCTTTCTGAATGCGCTTCCCGGCAGCAAGCTGCTGCTCAAGGGCAACCATGATTATTGGTGGACGACGCGACGCAAAATGGATGCGTTTTTTGCCGAGAACGGCTTTGACACCCTGCGCATCGTGCACAACGATGCCGTGGTGGTGGGGGAGATCGCGGTCTGCGGCACGCGCGGCTGGTTCTATGATGCGGAGGCGGATGCCGACCGCAAGATCCTCATGCGCGAGGTCGGCAGGCTGCAGACCTCGCTGGCGGCGGCGATCGCCACGGGAAAAGAACCTGTCGCCTTTTTGCACTATCCACCTGTGTGGGGCGGCAAGACCTGCAAGCCGTTTTTGGATGTGCTGCGGGAAAACGGCGTGAAGCGGTGCTACTATGGGCATGTTCACGGGCAGGGCATACGGCAGGCGTTTTGCGGAGAGATCGACGGCGTGACGCTGCAGCTGGCGTCTGCGGATGCGCTGAAATTTGCCCCGCTGCACATTTTTTGCGGAAATTCCTGAAAATTTCAAAAAAATGCTGGCATATTGCCAAAGGGTATGCTATAATACCATGGCATATGTAAAAGCAAGTAGGAGGAAGTTACACATGAGCCTGAAAAATGCAGAAAAGCAGGAAAACAATCGCGTAAAGCTGGAGATCGAGGTGGACGCCGAAACCTTCAAAAAGGCGGTGGACGCTGCGTATAAGAAGGACATTAAGAATATGACCATTCCCGGCTTCCGTAAGGGCAAGGCGCCGCGCGCGTTTGTCGAGAAGATCTACGGCACCGGTGTGTTCTATGAAACGGCTGTCAACAGCGTATATCCCGACGCGCTCGATGATGCGATCAAGGCGTCCGGCTATGAGTATGTGGAAGACAAGATCGATTTCGACGTGACCTCGGTCGGCGAGGACGGTCTGAAATTCACGGCGGTCATCACCGTGAAGCCGGAAGTCACGCTGGATGAGTATAAGGGTCTCAAAGCGACCAAGAAGATCGCGCCCGTGACCGATGAGGACGTGGAAAAGGAACTCACCATGCTGCAGGAGCGCAACTCCCGCATGGTGGCGGTGGACGACCGCGCCGCCGAGATGGGCGACACCGTGACCTTCGACTTCGAGGGCTTTGTGGACGGCAAGCCGTTTGACGGCGGCAAGGCGGAAAATCATGCGCTGCTGCTCGGCTCCGGTCAGTTCATCCCCGGCTTCGAGGATCAGCTGGTCGGCAAGAAGATCGACGAGGAGTGCGACGTGAACGTCACGTTCCCCGAGGACTATCATGCCAAGGAGCTTGCCGGTAAGCCCGCTGTCTTCAAGTGCAAGATCCACGAAATTCAGAAGAAAGAGCTGCCGGAGCTCAACGACGACTTTGCAAAGGACGTCAGCGACTTCGATACGCTCGATGAGCTGAAGGCGGACTCCAAGAAGAAGCTCGAGGAGACCCGTGCGAAAGCAGCGGACGACGCCGTGATCGATCAGCTGGTGGACGGTCTGCTCGGCATCCTGCACGCGGACATTCCCGCTGCCATGTATGAGAACGCCATCAACGACGCGGTGCGCGATTTCGAATATCGTCTGCAGTCGCAGGGCCTCAACATGGAAATGTACATGAAATATACCGGCGCGGACGAAAAGACCTTCCGTGAAAACTTCCGCGAGCAGGCGGAAAAGCAGGTCAAGATGCGCCTGATCTTGGAGCAGATCGCAAAGCAGGAGAACATCACCCCCACCGAGGAGGATCTCGATAAGGAATATGCCCGCTATGCCGAGGCATATCAGATGGAAGCCGACAAGGTCAAGCAGTTCATCCCCGCGACCGAGCTTTCCAAGGATCTGGCGGTGCAGCAGGCGATGGATCTCGTGAAGAACGCGGCTGTTATCACCGAAGAAAAATAAGCGTCACCGATTAAGCCGACAATATGCTGCCAATACTGGTGGCAAGGATGGCTTGTGACGCCTTGGCGCATGCCGCTGTTTCGTTTCGGGACAGCGGCAGTTTGCCACAGAACAGTATTTTACCACTTGAACGGAGGTATCCCGATGCAAAACAGTTTGGTTCCTTATGTGATCGAGCAGACCGGTCACGGCGAGCGCAGCTATGATATTTTTTCGCGCCTGCTCAATGACCGCATCATCGTGCTGTCCGACGAGGTGAACGATGCGACCGCGTCGCTGGTCGTGGCGCAGCTTCTGTATTTGGAAGGTCAGGACCCCGACAAGGACATTCATCTGTATATCAACAGCCCCGGCGGTTCTATCACGGCGGGTATGGCGATCTATGACACCATGCAGTTTATCAAGTGCGATGTCTCCACCATTTGCGTCGGTCTGGCGGCGAGCATGGGCTCGTTCCTGCTGGCGGCGGGCACAAAGGGAAAGCGTCTGTCACTGCCGCACAGCGAGATCATGATCCATCAGCCGCTCGGCGGCGCGAAGGGTCAGGCGGCGGACATCAAGATCCAGGCGGATCACATTCTTTTTATCCGCAACCGCATGAACGCCCTTTTGTCGGAAATGACCGGTCAGCCGCTCGATGTCATTGAGCGGGACACCGACCGCGACAACTGGATGACCGCAGAGGATGCGGTGCGCTACGGCTTGGTCGATAAGGTCATCACCCATCGCTGACAAAGGACACGGCAAGGATTAGGGAGGCGATAGTATGCCGAAATTTGAGGACGGTCAAGAGCCGGTATGCTCTTTCTGCGGCAAACGGCAGGACGAGGTATATCAGCTGATCGGCGGCAGAAACGGTGTTTGCATCTGCAACGAATGTGTGGAGCTGTGCCGTACCATCCTGGAGGATGGGGAAGAGGCTGTCGGGCGGCGTGCGGCGGAGACGGCTGCATCCGAAGCACCGGAGCAGCTGCCGACACCGAAGGAGATCAAAGCGGCGCTCGATGAATACGTCATCGGGCAGGAGCGCGCGAAGATCGCGCTGTCGGTCGCGGTGTATAATCATTATAAGCGTATTTATTTCGGCGGCACGGTGGATGCCGAGCTCGGCAAGAGCAACGTGCTGCTGCTCGGCCCGACCGGTGTGGGCAAAACGGCGCTGGCGCAGACGCTGGCAAAAACGCTGCATGTGCCGTTTGCCATTGCCGACGCCACGACGCTGACCGAAGCGGGCTATGTCGGCGAGGATGTCGAAAACATTCTTCTGCGCCTGATCCAGGCGGCGGATTTTGACGTCAAGAAAGCGGAACGCGGCATTATCTATGTGGACGAGATCGACAAGATCTCCCGCCGCAGCGAAAATCCGTCCATCACCCGCGATGTCAGCGGTGAGGGCGTGCAGCAGGCGCTTCTAAAAATTCTTGAGGGCACGGTTGCCAATGTGCCGCCCGGCGGCGGTCGCAAGCACCCGCAGCAGCAGTTCATTCAGATCGACACATCCAACATCCTGTTCATTCTCGGCGGCGCTTTCGACGGCATCGAAAAGACCATTGAAAAGCGCGTCGGTTCGGGCGCTATGGGCTTTGGCAACGAGATCCGCTCCAAAAAGGAAATGAAGCGCTCGGAAATTTTGCGCCGCCTGGTGCCGCAGGATCTTGTGAAATACGGACTGATTCCCGAGCTGGTCGGACGTATGCCGGTGGTCACGACGCTGGACGCACTGGACGCCGACGATCTCGTGCGCATTCTGAAAGAGCCGAAAAACGCTGTTTTGAAGCAATATCAGGCGCTTTTCGGACTGGATCATGTGCAGCTTGCCTTCACCGATGATGCGCTGCGCGCGGTGGCGGAAGAAACGTTAAAGCGCGAAACAGGCGCCCGCGGCTTGCGTTCGGTGATGGAAGAGCTGCTCACAAAGCTCATGTTCGAGGTGCCGTCCGATCCCACGATCGAGAAGATCACCATCACCTCGGACACCGTGAAAAAAGGCGCACAACCGGAAATTGTTTACAATCCGGAAAGAAAAGCGGCGCGCCTTATGCCGCAGGCAAAGGCAAAGCCGCAACGGCGCAAGGTTAACGCATAGACAAATGCTCCCATTGTCCCAAAGCAGTTGACGGCGTCTTTCCGCCGCCGACTGCTTTTTCTTCAAAACGGAGCAAAGGAGATGATAGAGTATGGCAATCACAACAAGACGTATTGTGAAAACAGCGACGCTGCCGCTGATACCGCTGCGCGGTATGGTGGTTTTTCCGCGTATGCTGCTGCACTTTGAAATAGGCAGGGAAAAATCCGCGCTTGCCCTGCGCGGCGCGATGGACACGGATCAGACGGTCTTTTTGGTCGCGCAGAAAAATCTTGCCGATGCCGATCCGTCGATCACGGGGCTGTATGCCACCGGCGTGGTCGCGAAGATCTGCCAGGTGCTGAAGACCTCCGGCGACACCATGCGGGTGCTGGTGGAGGGACTGTATCGCGCCAAGGTCACAGAGGTCATAAAGGAAGACCCGTTCATGCTGGTGACGGTGCGGGAACGCCCCGAGCCGTCGCATCTTGACTCGCTGCAGGAGGAAGCGCTTGTGCGCCGCTGCCGCGTGGCATTTTCGAACTATGCCGATCTGGCACAGGAGGATCTTGTTCCCGATGTCATGCTCGGTGTTGCCGCAGCGGAGAAGGCGGGGTATCTCGCCGATTTCATCGCCGCAAATCTGCCGATGCCGGTGGAAGAAAAGATGATGGTGCTGCAAACGCTGCCGACGGCGCGTCGTGCGGAGCTGCTCATTTCCATTCTCAATCGGGAAACAGAGGTGCTGCGGCTGGAAAAGGATATCCAGTCCCGCGTGCAGGAACGCATGGATCAGAGTCAAAAGGAATACTATCTGCGCGAGCAGATGCGCGTGATCGCCGAGGAGCTCGGCGACGCGGACAATCCGCTTGAAGAGGCGCAGGAATATGCCGCGAAGATCGACGCGCTGCATCTGGACGAAAAGAGCAGCGAGGTGCTCCGAAAGGAAGTGGACAAACTGGCGAAAATGCCGGTCGGGTCCCATGAGGCGACGGTGGTGCGCAACTATCTCGACACCTGCCTCGCCC
>URNF01000101.1 GCA_900549155.1 uncultured Oscillospiraceae bacterium
GGTGGAGCCATCGTCAACCAGGATGCACTCCCAGTCCGCCGGGCCGGCCTGCTCCACCACGCTTTTGACCGTCAAAAAGGAAACGGGCAGCCTTTTCTGGACGCTGCTTGCCGCCCTGATTCCCACGGTTGTCGGCTGCCTTGCCTGCATGGCAGCAAACGGCATTTTTCACCTATTCCCATAAGGCATATTTTATGCTATACTGAAAAAAAGCGAGGGATGTTTATGAAGCAGAAAAAGAAAACGCCGACCCGGCGCAAATGGCTTTTTTGCCTTTTGCCCGCCGTTTTGGCGGCGGCACTGTATCTCCTGTTGCCGCATTTTCCGCGGTTTGCGGAATACGTATGGGTGCGCGGGGTATTTCGCGTCCTTTCCGTTCCCCTCACATGGCTTATGTCCCTTTTCCCGTTTTCCGTGACGGAGCTGGTTGTTGTCGCGGGCATTCCCTCCCTTTTGGCACTCGCCGTCGTTTTCATTGTCCGCCTTGTGCGGCGCGCCGATCGGCGGCGTGTAGCGGAACGCGGGGCGCGGTTTGTCGTTTGGTGTCTTTCGCTTTTTCTGCTGCTTTTCATGATGATGGACGGCGGCAACTTCTCCCGCCTGTCCACAGCGTCCCTTTTCGGGCTGAACGAAAAGACCTATGACGCCGCCTTTTTGCAGGCGGTGACGGCGGATCTCGCCCAAAGGACAAACGCCGCGCGCGCACAGGTCGCCGAGGATGCCGACGGCTGCATGATACTGTCGGCAAGCAAGGGCGCCACCCTGCGGGCAGCGGACGATTGCTATAAAAACCTGCGGGAGCGTTATCCTTTCCTTGTAAGCGGCGTGTGGCGGGTGAAGTCGGTCGCGTTGTCGCACCAGTGGTCCTATACCGGCTATACCGGTGTCTATTGTCCCTGGCTTTCGGAAGTGAGCATCAACACCGACACGCCCGTCAGCGAATGGGGGCACACCGCCGCGCACGAGATTGCCCACACCATGGGCTTTGCCAGAGAGGATGCCTGCAACTTTGTGGCATATCTTGCCTGTGTCACCTCCGACAACCCCGACTTTGTCTATTCCGGCTATCTTGCGGCGTTCACCTATTGTGCCAACGCCCTTTATGACTACGACAGGGACGCCTATCGCACCGTTTTCCTCACCCTGTCCGACGGCGTGCGCCGCGATCTGAAGCAGCGCAGCAGCTATTGGAAGCAGTTTTCGGGGCAGGTCATGGACAGCTCACAGAGCTTCAACGACGCCTTCATCAAGGCAAACGGCGTGGAAAGCGGCATCCTCAGCTATGACGAGGCGGTCTCGCTCATTTTGCAATACTACGACACAAATGAAATTTTGGCATAAAAAAGAGGAGCGCAAATGCGCTCCTCTTTTTTGCCATCTCATCTCGCCAAAAAACGGGACAAAAATTCTTTTGTTTTCGGGTTTTTGGGGTTCTCGAAAATGTCGCGCGGTGCGCCCTCTTCGCAAATGACGCCGTCCGCCATGAACACCACATTGGTGGACACATCGCGCGCAAACGCCATCTCGTGCGTCACCACGATCATGGTGAGTCCCTCGGCGGCAAGGTTGCGCATGACATCCAGCACCTCGCCGACCATCTGCGGGTCAAGCGCCGAGGTCGGCTCGTCAAAGAGCAGTACCTCAGGCTCCATCGCCAGTGCGCGTGCGATCGCTACGCGCTGCTTCTGACCGCCGGAAAGCTGGGCGGGCTTTGCGTTGATATACGGCTCCATGCCCACCTTGCGGAGATAGTTCATCGCGATCTCCTCCGCCGCCTTGCGGTCGCGTTTCAAGACCGACACCTGACCGGTGACGCAGTTTTGCAGCGCGGTCATGTTGTTGAAGAGATTGAAGCTCTGAAACACCATGCCCACCTGCGTGCGGTACTGTGACAGCTTGAAATCGTCCGCCATAATGTTTTTGCCGTGGAACAGCACCTGTCCGCCCGTCGGCGTTTCCAGAAGATTGATGCAGCGCAGCATCGTGCTTTTGCCCGAACCGGACGCGCCGATGATACTCAGCACCTCGCCCTTTTCCACAGAAAGGTTGATGCCGCGCAGCACGGCGTTTTCGCCGAACTGCTTCTCAAGACCGATCAGTTCAATTACCTTTTCCGCCATGCCTCAGCCCTCCTTTTGCACATGGATCTCGGCGTCCGAAGCGCTTTGCGAGCCGAAGATGGTATAGCTGTTCTTGCCGTCCAACCGCTTCTCGATATACCGCAAGATCCGCGTCACGGTGAAGGTCAGAATGAAATACAGCACACACACCACAAGATAGGTCTGGAAGGTCTGGAAATTCTGACGCTTGATGACGCCCGCGAAATAGTAAAGCTCGGTGACACCGATGACATTCAAAACCGAGGTATCCTTGATGTTGATGACAAACTCGTTGCTGACCGACGGCAGAATGTTGCGCATCACCTGCGGCAGCACCACCTTGATCATGGTCTGCGCATGGCTCATGCCGATGGACATAGCGCCCTCAAACTGACCGCGGTCGATGGAAATGATACCGCCGCGCACGATCTCCGCCATATAGGCGCCGGTGTTGATGGAAACGATCAGAATACCCGACGGAATGAGCGGCAGCGTTTTGCCGCCGGTCGCAAAGGCATAGCCCCAATAGATGACCATGGACTGTACCATCATCGGCGTGCCGCGAAAGATCTCCACATACACAGCGATGATGCCGTTGAGGATGCGGTGCAGCACGCGCGGCACAGCGCGCTTGGAAAGCGGCGCCGTGCGCACCATGCCGGTCAAAAGACCGATGAGCAGACCCACGACCGTGCCGACAAGCGCAATGAGCATCGTGTTGCCGACACCGGACAAAAGCTGCGGATAATATTTTGCAAATATCTGTGCAACGTCATTCAAAAAACTCATAATTTCCTCGCATATCCGCGATCATTACTTCTTGATGATCACGACAAGATTGGACTCATAATAGGTATCGGTGAAATCGATCTCCTTTGCACGCTCCGCCGTCGGGCTCATGCCGGCAACGATCGCATCGATGGCGCCGGACTGCACGGCAGGCAGCAGCGAATCCCACTCCAGCTGATAGATCTCGAGCTTCATGCCGAGCTTGTTGGCAACATACTGTGCGATCTGCACGTCATAGCCGTTGGCATAAAGGCCGTCCTTGCCCTCGCCGGAGATCGGCACGGCGCCGAGCGTGTCGCCCGCGGTGTCGGTCCAGTTATACGGCTCATAGGCACACTCCATGCCGATCTTCAGAACGCCCTCGGTGGTGGCGGGAGCGGCACAGCTCACCGCAAAGGACTCCACCTTTTCGCCTGCCGCCAGCGACACGATCTGCTCCATAAGCTGTTCGCGCTGTTCGGTCGTGATGTCCGCGAGAACGGCGTTGATCTTGTCCTTCAGCGCCGAGCCCTTCTTCAGACCGACGGCAATGCCGACATCGGCAGCGGTCGCCTTAAAACCGGTGTCGTTATTCTTCAGATGGATATAATCGAGCTCGCTGTTGGTCTTGCAGACGGAAACAGCCGTCGGCTCCTCGGCGATATAGCCGTCGATCGAGCCGCTCTTCAGCGCGGTCAAAAGGTCAGAAAACTCCGGCAGTGTGCTCGACTGCACATCCTCGATCTGCGCCAGCGCATCGGCGTGGAACGTGCCCGCCTGCGCGGCGATCTTCGCGCCCTTGAGGTCGGCAAGGCTTTTGGCGTTCTTGACATCCACATTGGACGTGCTGCCGCCGCAGCCCGCGAACAGTGCCATGCACAGCACGGCAGCCAGGAAAACGGATACGATCTTTGTGCTTCTTCTCATGTGAAAGACTCCCTTTTCGGAAAAATTATAAAGCCTGCGACCCGATGCGGTATCGCAGGCTTTTATGAAAATCATCATAAAACATTGCCATTGATAGCTCTCCGCATGAAATGCGACAGTCTCACGCCTGTTCAACGTAAGCCCAGCAACCGTGCGGCGGCAACCGCAGGATCACTTCGGCGAAAGCGCCTTTCCCTCACAGCCGTTTGCCGTCGTGCGCTGTGAGCTACTCTTCACTTTCGCGACCTCTATCAGGTGCTTCTTTATGTCGTGTAGTATAAACCCTGTTTTGCGGTTTGTCAACACTTTTTTGCAATTTTTTTATGCGAGCACCAGCGCACAGCATTGCCACCCGTGCAAAGCGGGCAGCGACACCGTCAGGCAGTCGCCGTTTTTGACAAACGGTACAGCCGTCGGCTCCTCGCCGGGGCGCAGCAGCGTGACGGTCTCAGCATTTCCTTTCACGCAGACGTCGAACGCTTCCGACCGCATGGCGGAAACATTGAGCAGCAGCACCGACCGCACCGCGCCCTCTGCGTCCTTGCGCGGGACGACGGCGATCTGCTGCGGCGAGGCGACATATGCCGACACCCCGCCGTTTGCATACGCGAGCGCCAGCCGCAGCCCCTCGCGCCGTGCAAAGGCAATTTCATCATCCTGTATCGTCGGCGAGGACACCGCCCACCTTGCTCCGCACGTTGTTTCCACAACGGAAATGCCGTTGCCGACAACGGTACTGTCACTTCTGCAAAAGAGCGTCGAAAACGCCTTGACCGTGTCGCCTGCGGGAACGAAGCTTACGTCGAAATTGAGATACCGCCTTTTGAAATTGATGTTCTTTTCGAACACCGTCACCTCGCCGACGGACGAGCGGTGTTCCTTTGCCACTGCCGCGCAGGTGCAGCAAAGCCCGTCTGCAAGCTTCCTGTCAAAAAGGCGTTTGACCGTGTTCATGTCGGTGATGACCGTTTGGTGGAGCAGGAAATCCATGTCCTTTGCCGAAAGGTAAGGAACGGCTTTTTCGGTGAGGAGATAGCTCTCGCCCTTCGGTGCGGCATGAAACGGCAGCCCCAGCCGCATCAATGCAGCCCCCTCCCAAACGCAGGAATCGTTGAAATAGGGCTGCATATGCGCATCCATCTCCGCAAACAGAGAGTCGTCGGGCTGATACACCGCGATGCCCGCATTTTCCGTGCCGACGTTTGCCTTTGTGTAGGCTTCGAAAAAGTCCCTGTAGCGGGAAAGCTGCCCGAACTCCAGAGCGCGGAAGTCGAGACCTTCCAGATTTGTCATCAGCGTGACGGACAGCTCGTTGCTGCCCATGGCGATATACAAAGCACCCTCGATGCAGGTGAATTCCGCCGATTTGCCATAGGCGGTGTGCGGCAGATTTTCGATCTCACACGACAGGTTCTCCGCAAACGGCGCAATGCGCGCATTCATATAGTTGATCGTCAGTGCCTTTGTCAGCACCTCCTGCGGGTTATGATCGTTATAGAACCCGGCGCCCGCGCGAAACGACGGCACAAAGCCGCTTGCCGCTTTCATCGCCGCTAAGATCTCCTTTTGCGCCATGATGGGCAGCGGGGTCGCACCGCCGTTTTGCAGACAGGGAATCGCCTGCGGCGCTGCCTTTTTGAGCGCCGAAAACAGCTCGTGTGCAAATGCGCCGATCGTTTTCACCTGAAAGTCAATGTATGCCCTGCGCACGGCGATGTCGCCGATGAACGCTTTTTTGAACGATGCGCGATCATAGGCTTTGCCTGTCTGCCTACCGAACAGCGCGATACAGTGATCACAGAAGCAAAGCGCCCGCGACCGTCCCATCAGCCGCAAACGGATGTCGTCGTCGATCCATATTCTCGTCGGCTGAAAGCCCGCATAGATGGGCAATATTTCGCACCAATATTGCCGAAACGCCGCATTGTTCCAGCAGAAAACACCCGCATCGCTTTCGCCGTCGATGTCGGCGATGCAGTCGAAGGCGTCCGGTGAAAACCCGCTCGGATAGTTATAAAGGGAGCTTGCGTGATGCCCGACGGTGCGGCTGATCTGCATGGACGCCGTGATGCCCGCATCCCGAAACGCCTGCGCCGCTGCCGCCATCTGCCGGGCGTCCTCTTTTGCCTGCGAAAGGCTCGGGAGTCCATAGGACGTCGCCAGCCACACCTCGTCAAAGCACCCGTCGCTTGCCTTGATGGCTTTGATCAGCTCTCTGATATACGCAGCATCCTTGTGATCGTTGCTGCCGAGCCGCAATGAAATGGTCATGATGTCACCTCATCTGATCGCCGACGGTTTTGACGACGGCACGTCGCCCCACCCCGGCGTGAAAATGCCTTTCTCCCGCATGGCGGCAAGATCGCCGAAAAGCGGCGAAATGTCCGAAAAGATGCGGAAGGTCAGACGCACAGTCCTGCCGACACAGGCGGTCGGCACGGAGAAAACATAGGGCGCGCAATGTCGCACCGCCGCCTTTTCGCCGTTTATGAACAGCTCCGTATAATACGGCGCTGCATCGGGCAGCGCGACAAACGGGCGATCGACAAACACATCCCGCTCGAAGGTGACGTGCCCGAAAAAGCCGCCGTGTCCCGTGCGGGCGGAAAGTCCCACGTCCGCGACATCAAAATTGCCCGAAAGGATGACGGCGGGCAGATACGGATAGTCCGCGATCGCGCACGAAAAGGTGTGTTTGCCTTTTGTGAGCGTCATTTCCGCCGTCCTGTACAGGTCGTCAAAGCACCCCGTGAGAGCGTGCGTGGCGGCGGTGGCTTTGATTGACTTGCCGTCGACAAGCACGGTGTCGCCGCCCTCAAAGCTGCGCACGTGCATCCGCAGGGGCATATCCGTTTCCACCGTCAGCGTGCATGTCTGTGCTTTCAAAAAGCACAGGCGGCAAACATTGTCGGCAGCGCCGACAAAATGCATATCCCGCAGCGACAGCGGCAGCACGTCCCGTTTTTCCTCCGTCGCCGTGGCAATGTTCTCAAAATACTGCACACCGAAGCCGTAAAAATCAAACGGCACCCGCCGCTCCCCGTCTCGGAGCACAAGCGTCCTTTTTTCTTTCAGCGCATTTTCCCGCGACACGACCAAAAGGCTGCCATCGTCATATTGCTTCACGAGAATATCCTGCGGCAGTGTGTCGTCGGTCTCGGTGATCAAGACTGCCGCCTGCGCGGGCAGCAGTGCCTTTAGGAGCATCTTTATATCATACAGCGTTTCGGCATCGTTTTCCAGCCGATAGCCGTCCTTTTCCACGAGGACCGTATACGCCGAAAACGCGTCCTCTTCCTCGCTCAGCACGCGCAGGGAAATCTGATTTTTGATAAAGGTGTCCATGAGCATCGCCAGTCGGTCATAGACGGTCTGCTCGTCATGCTGCCCGCAAGCCTGCAGATATGCCGTGTACGGCATGCGGACACCGACCGCCGCCTTTGCCCTTTTTGCGGCGATTTTTGCCGCAAGCACGCTGTCGTCCGCCAAGCATTTCACGCCCGCGAAATCGGGGTTATACAGATTGAAATTGTCAAAGAAATCGGGCTTTTGGATGTTCCCTCTGCCGTCGAGGTGCGAAATGGCGATGAAATAGCGATCCACGCCGTAGGCGGCGGCATAAAACAGCATCTGCTTTCTGCGGGCAAAGGACAGCGAGCAGGGGCCGAGCGCGAAAAGCTCCGCCATGGCGTGCCGCTTGCCGTGATATTTTTGGTTGTCGATCATGGAAAACAGCATATCGTTGTGCACGCCGAACTTTGTCGGAATTTCGTCGACGCCCGGCTGCGGAACATGCTCGAAAAAATGAAACCAGTTGCCCGTCACCCGCGTTGCCCGCAGCGGATTTTCGTCGTCCAGCGTGTGACCGGTCAAAAGGAGACGGTGAGCTTTGCACCAGCGGGCGACCCTGTCGATATAGGCGTTTTTGAGCCGATCGGAAATAAGCTCCCGAAAGACACGCGGAAAATACGTGCAGCTTTCGCCCCGCTCGAACGCTTCCGCATCCGCCAGGAGATCGTTGCCGCAGGCGGCGCAATAGTCTTTTTCCAAACCGTCATAATAGGGATACATCCCCTTTTCATTGGCGGTATAGATAAAGCTC
>URNF01000102.1 GCA_900549155.1 uncultured Oscillospiraceae bacterium
CGTACCAAAGAACCGCTTTCGGCGAAATCAAAAAAGAATGTTCATGGAACCCTGCACAAAGCACTGGAAAACGCGCACAGGCAGCGCATGCGTCGCAACAAACACGGTCTTGCCGTCGTTTTCGGCGGCGATCCTTTTCAACGCCCCCACCACACGTGCAGACACGTCCATGACGCTCTCACCGCCGGTGCAGGCAGACTCCCCGATGTCGGAAAGCCACTTGCCATAGTCCTCTTTATACTCCGTCGCCAAACGGTCAAAGCGTTTGCCCTCCCATGCGCCTGCGGAAATTTCGCGCAGCTCCGGCACCAGCGTCACCGACAGGTGCAGCTTTTTTGCCACATGTCCCGCCGTCTCCATGGCGCGGATAAGATCGCTGCTGTAGATGCGGTCGATCGCATAATGCGCCGTCACATATGCCGCCGTTCTTTCCGCCTGCTCCTGTCCGAGCGGAGAAAGCGGCACATCATAGTGCCCCGCAAAAATCTCCTGCACATTCGCCATGCTTTGTCCGTGCCGCACGATCAGTAGTCTTGTCATACCTGTTTTCTCCTATACAATCCGTATATATTTATAATTATTTGTCTATGTGTATATCCATTTGTGGGTATGGAATGGCAATATTTGCCGCATCAAACGCCGCTTTCACCTGTTCCTGCATATTGTAATACACTGCCCAGTAGTTACGCCTGTCGCACCACACATACAGGGTATAGACAAGGGCGCTGTCGTCATGGGACAGCAGGCGCACCACGGGCGGCGGATCGTCCAGCACCAGCGGATCGTCCGCCGCGACCTTTTCGAGCACCGCCTTGACCTTTTCCACATCGCAGGTATAGGACGCGGAAAATTTCAGGTCGATGCGGCGCAGCGGCTCGGCACTGCAGTTGGTGACGGCGGCGTTGGTGAGCGCGCCGTTCGGGAGCGTGATGTGCCGATGATCTAAAGTCTGCAGCGTCGTATACACGACCGTGATGTCGATGACCGTGCCCTCTCCGTTTGCGGTCACGATATAGTCCCCGACGCGGAAAGGCTTGAAAAGCAAAATGAGCAGTCCGCCCGCAAAGTTCGCCAAAGCGCCCTGCAGCGCGAGACCGATCGCCACACCGGCGGAAGCGACCAACGTCATCACCGAGGTGGTCGGGATGCCGAGCACCATCGCCGCCGACAAAAACAGCAGCGTATACAGCACCGCCGCCGTGAAGCTGTCGACAAACGCGTGCACGCTTTTGTCCATCTTCTGAAACGCGCGCCCCGTTTTCATGAAGCGGCGCAGCCGTCTTATGAGCTTTGAGCCGACAACGAGCAGCACGATCGCCAAGAAAAGATCAATGGCAAACTTCGTCACATTGCCGAGCAATTCCTGCTTGAGATTTTCCCACATGGTGCTCACCCCTTCTTGCACGCGGCATACAGATAACGCTTGAGCGGACGCGCGCCGGAGCGCAACAGCAGCCACAGCCCGCATCCCCCTGCGCCGCCGGTCACGATGAGTCCCCCGATGTCGGCAGGGCGCCCCTTTACCGCTACGAAAACGAGGGACAAAAACAACGGCAAAAAGCATACCGCAAGCGCCGCTCCGAGAAGCAGCACCGGTATGCTTTTTCGGATATGATACCGCACGGCACAACCGTTTTCCGTCGGCAGCACCCTGCCGCACAGAATGTCGGCGCGGTGACGCAGCACGCGTCCGTGACGGGCAGCGTGAAATTTCAGCCAAAAGCGGTCGCCGTCGGTGCGGATGACAAAGGTATCGCGGTCGCGATACGGCAAATTGCGGCGCACCTGCGGTTCGGCGTGCGCCCGCAGGCGATTCATCACCTGCTCGGGCGCAAGAGCGGTCGTGAGTGTCGGCATCGGTATGCCCCCTTTTTTCTGCGTACTGCATAAGGGTAACACATTTTTCGCCGACAATCAAGAATACGGCGTGATTTTTTGTATTCGGATTCCCCGTTCCCGAAATTCCGCTCATCTATCGAATCACTTTATCACCGAGCAATCTCCGAGAATGTCGGTTTTATTTTCCATCGAGTCATCTTCGGTGAGCGTGCGTATCACTCTGCAAGGATTTCCCGCTGCAAAGCTGTTGGCGGGAATGGAGCGTGTGACAACGCTGCCCGCGCCGATCACACAGTTTTCGCCAATCGTTACACCGGGAAGAATCGTAACATTGGCACAGATCCAACAGCCGTCCCCAATCACAACGGGCTTTGCCCAACACAGTCTTTTCGCCGTGCCGTCAGGGCACATGAGCCGCCTTCGCTCATCCGACAGCATCGGATGAAGCGGCGTAACAATCGTGACATTCGGTCCGAAATCGCAGCACTCACCAATCGTCACCGCGGCATCGTCCTGACAGGTGAAATTGAAATTAAAAAAGGTGTTTTTCCCGATCTTTGTGTGAATTCCGTAATGAAACCGGATCGGACCGTTGAAGGAAACGCCCTCGTTCAGTTCGCCGAGCAATTCCTTCAGCACTTCTTTTCTTTCTTCGGGCTGATCTTCGGTCAATGCGTTGAATTTTTGGTTCAGCGCATGCGCTTTCTTCTTGATTTTCACCCGCCATTCCTCGGCAGGTGAAAACAGCTGACCTTCGTTGTTGTCCAACATAAAAGCACTCCCTCGCTACAAAGATTTCTCGTTTGCCGAATTCATTATACCGCCGCATTGCGAGGATGTCTAGCACCGAATTTTGCACGGCAATCCCCTGACATCCGCCTGTGCTTTTTCGTCCGGGGCCAAAAGCTGCTCTGAAGTTTATTTTACATATACAGCGACGTGATCTTTTTACGTTCGGACACGATAAGCTGCTCCACCGTGCGCCCCTTTTTGTGCTTGTCGCAATAGACGGCGGTGCATTTCTTGAAGCGTGCAAACTGTCTTTTTGCCGCTTCGACGTCGCCGTAGACCTTCCAGCAGCCGACGCATTTGCAGTTTTTCGCGCCGTTTTCGATGAACGCGCGCACGTCATGCGGCGGATAGCCGATGAAAAGCCCGATCTCGTGGGGGAAATCACCCTTTTGCGCCAACCGCTGCATCAGCTGCACCACACAGCGCTCCGGCTTTTCGGGGCAATAGCCGCGCGGGGCTAAAACCGCCGCCGCTGCCGTTTGCCGCAGATCGTCGGCAAGCCGCGCGGGACGGTAGACATACAAAAGCGCCCGCCCGCCGCAATATTGCAGCGGCACGACCCGCAGCCCTTTTTGCAGCAAGCGGCGGTTCCACCCTCTGAGACTTTCCCGCAGCGCATTTTCGTCGGCATAGGCACAGCCGAAAATGTTGCCCGTCTTCAGCCCCGCCAGCGTCGGCGCACAGTTGCGCAGTAAAATTTCCTCCGACATATCCTCACCTCACCATACAAAACCATGCAAACCAAAATCCAATCCGCAAAATCCCATGCGGCAATTTATTTTTCTTGTGGTTAGCATATGCTAACTTCCTATAGTATACCCTATCTTTTCTCCCCTGTCAAGTGTTTGTCATAACGGGCGGAATATGCGCACACGCGGCACGAAAAAAGGGAACGGCGGCACCCGATAAGGGTGCCGCCATTCAATATGTGCTCTCTCTTCTCTCTTGTACCTTTTATGTTATGCTTTCTTGGCAATGGCGGCGTTCACCCGCTCGCGCATGGCGGGCAAAAATGCGCCGTCGCGCGGATATTCCGAGAAGGTGATACCGTCTGTGTCCTGCTCCAGGAGCTGCAGCGTATAGTCCCGCCCATACAGATTTTCGCACAGAGCGAGCGCCCGCATGTCCTGCAAGCCGTCATGGAACACCTCCAGCCGCAGCGACGCATAGGGCGTGCCGTCCGGCGCGGGATAGACCGAGAATGTGTCGCCTGCCGGCGCAAAATAGTCACCGTCGGTGATCACAAGCGGGTTGACCGTTTCCATTGAAAACTGGGAAAAATAGAAGTTATAGCCCCAGTGCAAAAAGCCCGCAATGCCGAATTTATACATCTGTGCGCCGAGAATGCGGTTGCGCGCCGAGGGCATCGCAACGAAGCGGTTGGAAACCTTTTTGCTCTGTCCGACACAATAATAGCACCACAGTCCCTCGACCTTGTGGGCAAGGAACGGCTCGATGTGGTCGGTCGCGGCGACGGGAATGTCCACCACGCCGCGCTCATAGAATTCATAGTTCGACAGCGCATCCATGATCGGATAGCCGTGAAGCAGCGCCGTCACCTGTGCGCGCGCCGCAGCATACTGCGGCAGATGCTCCTCGCTCGGCTCGTCCGAGATGTGGAAGAAGCAGCGCTTGTCCCAGCCGTTTTTCTCCCGCAAAAATGCCAAAAGTGCGGGAATGAGCGCCTGCAAAAACGCGCCGTATTCCTCACCCGCAGCGTCGGTGTCCCAGCCGAAAATGCGGCGGTATTCCCCGTCGACGGTCGCCATGACCTTCGGCGCGTGCTCCGCGCCCCACTGGGTGAAGAAATGCGCAATTTCCAGATACTGCACGCCGATGCGGTCGCACATATCGACCCATCTGCCGAGCTTTTCGAACCCGAAGGTATAGACGCCGTCCTGCAGCTGCACGTCCACCAGCTGCGTCGTCGGTCTCTCTCTGCCGACGGCGGTGTCCAGCGCGGGGGTGAAGATCGGGGTGAGCAGCATGTTGACGCCGTTTTTGACCGCCATCTTTGCATAGCTCTCGATGATCTGCCAATGCCGCTCGTCAAAGCTCTCGGTGCCGTATTGCACCTTGAGGCAGTCGCAATAGAACCACTGCGTGAATTTCAGCGCCTGCGGCGGCAGTGCGGCGCCGATGACGGTGAGCGTGCAGGTTGCTTCCTCGACGACCTCATCCCCGTCGACCAACTGCACCGTCAGCGGATAATCCCCCGCGGCGACGGCGCCCTTTGTGTCGATCTCCAAAAAGAGCGATTCGAGGTTTTTCTGCAAAAACAGCTGCCCGTTTTCGGCAAGCGGCACGAGCATGTCGGGAAACAGTCCCGGCGCGGTGGTGATATAGTCATCCGCCACCGTTTCCCCGGGGTTGCAGGTCATGCGCACCGGCACATGCACGACCTTGCGCACCGCGACATATGCCGCAAGCGGCGAAACGACGCGCAGCCCCACCGCCCGTTTGGGCGCATCGGGGTCGTTTGCCGTGAAGCACACGCCGAGATGGAACCGCTCATTTTTCAGAAACGAGCCGTGTGCAAAGGTCGCCTTGTCGGCGATATTGTCCGAAAGGAAGCATTTTTCCAAAGAAGATACGAATTTCAGTGCCATACGATCCCTCCTGTCCTTTTCATTCTATCATGAAGCGCCGCGTTTGCCTATAGGCTTTTCTGCTGTTTTTCTGCACAATCGTGTGAAATGTGCTCTTGACTTTTCGGAAAAAGGCGATTATACTTGTGAATGAGTTAAGGAGATGCAAGCACCCGGGGGGTGTCTGCGTCTTTTTTTATTTTTTTGGAGGGATCGGCATGGATGCATATACGCTGCGCGCCCTTTTGGAGGAGTCGCCCGTGATCGCGGCGGTGACGGAGGAGCGCTTCAAGGCGGCGGTTCAGTCGCCCGCCGCCGTTTTGTTTCATCTGCACGCCAATCTGCTGCACATCGCGGCGCAGATCGACGAGGCGCACAAGGCAGGCAAGTGCATTTTGGTGCACCTTGATCTTGCCGAGGGCATCGGCAAGGACAGGGCGGGCATTGACTATCTGCGGCAATGCGGCGTTGACGGCATTCTCACCACCCGCGGACAGCTGGTGCGGCAGGCAAAGGATCTGGGGCTGCCCGCCGTGCAGCGCTTTTTTGCGCTGGACTCACAGGGGGTCGCCGGCATTCACGAACAGCTGCAAAACACCCGTCCCGATCTCATGGAGATCATGCCGGGCATCGTCGGCAAGGTGCTTGCCGCCTTTGCGCAAACCGACATTCCCGTGATCGCGGGCGGTCTGATCGAAACCAAGGCGGAGATCACAACGGCGCTTTCAAGCGGTGCCGTCGCCGTCTCCACCGGCAAAAAGGAGTTATGGTATGTTTGATGTTGTCATTATCGGTGCAGGCGTGATCGGCGGCATGCTGGCGCGGACGCTTTCCCGCTACCGCCTGTCGGTGTGCCTTGTCGAAAAGGCATCGGATGTCGCAAACGGTGCTTCCAAGGCAAACAGCGGCATCATCCACGGCGGCTATGATCCGCTGCCCCACACGCTGAAAGCAAAGCTCAACACCGCCGGTGTGCCGCTGCTCTATAAGGCAGCGGACGAGCTGCATGTGCCGTATCGCAGAACGGGCTCGCTCGTTTGCGCATTCGGCGCAGAGGAAGAAAAAACGCTTGCCGCCCTTTTTGCACGCGGCAAGGAAAACGGCATCGACGACCTGAGACTGCTGTCGGGCGACGAGGCGCGGGCGATGGAGCCTGCGCTGTCCGCAGAGGTGACGGGCGCGCTGCTTGTGCCGTCCGCGGGCGTCATCTGCCCGTATATGCTGACCATCGCCGCCGTCGGCAACGCGATGGACAACGGCGTCACCCTGCTGCGCGATTTCGCCGTTTGCGGCATCGACCGCGACAATGACGGCTTTACCGTGCACGCGGAAAACGGCGACACGGTGCGCGGGCGGTTTGTTGCCAACTGTGCGGGCGGCTTTGCGGACAAAATTTCCGCCATGGCGGGGGACACAAGCTTCACCCTCATCCCCCGCGCGGGCGAATATATGCTGCTCGACAAAGCCGAGGGCGCGCGCGTGTCGCACACGATCTTCCAGGTGCCGAGCGCGGCGGGCAAGGGCATTTTGGTCACCCCGACGGCGGACGGCAATCTGCTTGTCGGTCCGACCGCCGACGCCGTGGAAACCCCCGAAAGCACCGAAACGACCGCCGCAGGACTGGAAAAGGTGGCGACACTTGCCAAAAAGAGCGTCCCCACCGTCAATCTGCGGCAGGTCATCACCTCCTTCACCGGCGTGCGTGCGTCGGAAAAGGACGGCGATTTTATCATCAAAATGAGCGACGCCGTGGCAGGACTTTTGCAGGTCGCGGCGATCGACTCCCCCGGGCTGACCGCCTCCGCTGCCATCGCGGAATATGCCGTCGCACTGCTCGGCAAAGCGGGACTGTCCCTTGAGAATAACCCTGCCTATTGCGGCGAGCGCGCCGACAACTTCGCTTTCCGCCACATGTCCGACGAAGAAAAGGACGCCTATATCAAGGAGCATCCCGCCTACGGCAGAGTGATCTGCCGCTGCGAAACGGTGAGCGAGGGTGAGATCCGCGACGCCATCCGCCGCAACCCGAAGGCGGTGGACACGGACGGTGTCAAGCGCCGCACCCGCGCCGGCATGGGCAGGTGTCAGGGCGGATTTTGTCTGCCGTATGTCCAGCGTCTGCTGGCGGAGGAAAACGGCGTTCCCTGTGAATCCGTCACGAAAAAAGGCGGCGAAAGCTATCTCGTCGTCGGCAAGCTGTAAGGAGAAAAGCTATGGTGCAACATGATATTGTGATCGTCGGCGGCGGTCCTGCCGGTATGGCAGCTGCTGTCAAGGCATATGACAGAGGCGTGCGGGATGTGGTCATCATCGACCGTGAGGAAGCGCCGGGCGGCATCCTCCGCCAGTGCATCCACAACGGCTTCGGTCTGCACAAGCTGGGGCGCGAACTGACGGGGCCGGAATATGCGGCGGTGTATGCCGCAATGGTGAAGGAGCGCGGCATCCGCGTCTACACCGAGACCACCGTCACCGCTGTCGGTGCCGACCGTACCGTCACCGCGCAAAGCCGCAACGGTATGCTGAAAATTCACGCGGGCGCGGTCGTGCTTGCCATGGGCTGCCGCGAGCGCAGCCGCGGCGCGCTGAACATCCCCGGCTACCGCCCGGCGGGCATCTACTCGGCCGGCAC
>URNF01000103.1 GCA_900549155.1 uncultured Oscillospiraceae bacterium
AATTTACGAAACATCCGACATATGGAAATGCGTCAATTCTGCTTCGATTCTAGAGCCAACGCTTCTGATGTACCGCAAAACAGGAAAGCAAAGCTATCTTACATTTTCAGAATATATCATCGACTATCTATGGAACGGAGAAGCGTGCATCTTCAGATGTGCATACGAGAACAGACTTGACCCGTTTGAATACCCCGTAACCAAAGCCTATGAGGTCATGTCCTGCTTTGAGGGCTTGCTCGTTTACTATGAAATAACGCATGAGGAAAAATATCTTAATACGGTAATCCGCTTTACAGACCGTCTCATAAATTCCGAAATAACCGTTATCGGTGATGCCGGTTGCTTTGAGGAAAGCTTCAACAATGCCGCAAAAACACAGACTGACACAGATTTAACCTGTATAAAACAGGAGACCTGCGTTACGGTAACCTATATGAAGCTTTGTCATCACTTGCTGCTTTTGACCGACAACAGCAAATACGCCGATGAAATGGAGCGTTCGGCATACAACGCCTTATACGGTGCCGTAAATACGTTGGAGTGCAAAAGTGTGCGCGGTGAGGTATTTACATTTGACAGCTACAGTCCGCTGACTTTAGACAAGCGTAACAGAGAAGTCGGCGGCTACAAGAATATTACCGACAGCAGGCATTACGGTTGCTGCGTAGCCATCGGTGCACACGGCACCGGAATGATGCCGTTGTATGCTGTCAGAGAGCATAACAGGGGCATAACGCTTGATTTTTACGAAATCGGAAGAATATGTACCGCCGGCTTTGAGATCGGTGTTGACACTGCATATCCTTTGTGCGGTGCTATACGAATTTCTATTCTTAAGGCACCAAATATGCAAAGCGAAATCAAGCTAAGGATTCCTATCTTTTCCGAAAATAGGGCAGCTGTTTCTGTTAACGGGCACGAAACGGAAATTTCGAACGGCTATGCTGTAATTTCACGGCAGTGGCGTGCCGGCGACACGGTGGAACTGACACTCGACATGTCACCGAGGGTCATAAAAGCAATCGGGGTTGCCGGCAAACCGGAAACGAAAAACTTCATCGCGATTTTGTACGGTCCACTGTGTCTTGCAAGGGATAAGCGTCTGGGAGAGGTCGGCACACCAATCCGATACTGCAAAGATTTCAAGTTGGAAACGGCAGATGCGTCTGCATTCCCATGCGAATTGATGGTCACAGCCAAGTTCGGCAGAAATTCCGTTACACTGATCGACTATATGAGCGCTGGAAGAACCTTAGACGACAACTCTCTGACAGAGGCGTGGCTACCGGTAAAATGATTGACATAATTTCATTTTAATTGTATAATACATCCACTTTATCGGGAAATATTTGGCGGAGGTGTGTTATGCGAAGGAATGACTCCACAGCGGATACAGCACAGAAAAGGCGGGGCATACTGGATCGTCCGCCCGTGATCCTGTTTGCCGCACTGGTCGGCATCGGCTTCGGCATATTCTTCCTTTTCTTTCAGAACACCTATAAACCGATTCCCCGCGAACAAGCAGAGGTCGTTACGGGAGAATTTGAAAAATATGAGACAGCGGACGGCTACGGCGGCATCACTCTGCAGGACGGTACCTATTGTATCGTTTCCGCAGACACCGTGCCGGCGGATTTCGAAAGCGCCATGGCAGCCCTCGAAAAAGGCACACAGCTGCACATTCTCATCCATCCGCGCACCCGCTATGTTATCGAGGTCAGGACCGACAAGGCGGAGCTTTTGAACTTTGACGCATCCCAGGAAGCGATACGGTCGAAAAATTCCGGCGGCACTGTCCTCGGTAGTATACTCTGCGTTGCCGGGTTGCTGCTTGTGCCCTATGCGGTCGCTTCGTTCAAAAAACAAAAGCGGGAAAGTGAGCGCCTTGCTGCCCAAACGGACAGCGCGTCGGCGGCGATTCGCCGCATGGACACCGCGCAAAAGGGCAGAATGCTGCTTAAAGCGGACGTCGCGGAATACCACATCTGCTACCGTCGGGTGAAATTCACAAACGAGCTTGCCGTCAACGGTGTGATCTATGACGAGCTGCACGCCTTTTTGGAGCTTGAGCACCGCCTTTTTGCCCGCCTTGACGGTCATTTGATCGAAGCGGGATTTGACGAAAAGAGCGGCAGCTATATCCTGTTTGACGGAAAGATCATCAAACAAAAAAGACGATTTCTCTGAAGAAATACAAGCGCCGCTTTGCAATGCAAAGCGGCGCTTTTGGTTATTGCGGGGCAGTTTTGACGTTCGAAAAGTGAACAGAAAAAGCGGCATCGGGCACTTCGAGGGACAGCAGCGTGCCGCTCTGCGGGTCGCACAAAACCGTATAGCCATACTCCCCCACCGTGCCCGTGAACGCCGCACCGTCTTTTGTCAGACTGCCGTCGGCGGAGCGCTTGCAAAGATCGTCCAGCGCATCCAGCAAAAGGCGTGCCGCCGCTGCCTGCGGCAGCTTGGCGGGCAAGGTGTAGGTCAATCCGTGATAGGCAACCGTCGCCGTCTCTCCGTCCCAGGTGAGCTGCATACCGGAAAGGGATTGCGGCGCGGAAAGCGCCAGCGTCAGCGTGCCGACATTCTGTCTTTCCAGCGTCCCCTCCAGCTTCAGATCGTTATACGTTGCGACAAAATCGCAAGAAAACCGCAACGTCTCAGGCGGTGCGGTTTTTGCAGCGCCGCAGGCAGTCAGCAGCGCTGTGATCATACAACATATTCCGATGAGAATGCCTTTGCGCATGCAGAACCCTCTGTCATTCAAATTGCGAAAACAGCGCTCCCAGCTCCTCGATCATATCCGACGGCAGCATGCCGTGCTGCGACAGGCGTTCACAGGCACGGTCACCCGCCGCGCCGTGCAGATATACCCCGCAGCGCGCGGCATCATACGGCGACAGTCCTTGTGCGGCAAGTGCAGCAATCATTCCGGCAAGCACATCACCGCTGCCGCCGGTTGCCATGCCCGCATTGCCGTTGTGATTGACGCAAAGTGCGTCGGCATCTGCCACCAGCGTGTGATGCCCTTTGAGCACCAATGTGACGCCATAGCGCCGCGCAAACCCGACAGCAACATCGCGGCAGTTTTCCTGCACCGCTTGAATGTTCTCACCGCAAAGGCGCGCCATTTCGCCGGGGTGCGGTGTCAGAATAAGCGGTGCAGCGGCTGTTTTCAACATATCTATATGCGCGGCACAGCAGTTTAGACCATCTGCGTCCAAAACGATCGGACAGGCGGCATTTTCAAGCAGCGCCTGCACCACTGCCGTGACATCAGCATTTTGACCGAGACCGCAGCCGACAAGCAGCGCATCCTTGCCGTGAAGCGCCGCAAGGAGCGGTGCGATCGCCGCTGTACTGACCGTGCCCGCGTCCGTTTCCGGCAGCGGCAGATAGACAGCTTCCGGCACAGCCGCCGCAACGATCGGATACACCGAACGCGGCAGTGCGACCGTCAGCAGTCCGACACCGCTGCGCAAAGCGGCGCGCGCCGATAATATGGCAGCGCCCGCCATGCCGTAGCTGCCGCAGACTGCCAGCATGTGTCCGAAGCTGCCCTTGTGGCTGTCCGCAGGACGCGGCATGATGCACGCCGCCACATCCGCAGCGCACAGAACGTCGGTCTGCAAAACGGCGGCAATGTCCGCATTGTCCACACCTATCGGCAGCACGCGCACCTTGCCGTAGATGCCGCGCAACCTTGCCGCCGTCAAAGCCGGTTTCAGTGCGATGAATGTCAGCGTTTCTTCGGCAACAAACGCACCCTCGGCTGCCGTTTCTTCATCACAGTGCACGCCGCTCGGCAAATCTACGGCAAAGCGCCGCTGGTGCGGTTTCACAAGCGAGAACAGCCGCAGCACCTCTGCGGGCAGTGCGCCGCGAAAACCGATACCGTATACCGCGTCGATGACCAGCTGTGCTTCGGACACTGCCGCAGCGGCGCGGTAGGGTTCTTCCGCAAGGGAAATGACGGGCACCTCCGGCAGCAGCGAAAACGCGTTTTTTGCCGTCGGTGTCGCGGGAAACCCTTCTGCCAAAATCACCGTCACAGTGTGTCCGACCTCTGCCAGCTTGCGGGCGATCACAAAGCCGTCGCCGCCGTTGTTGCCCTTTCCACACAAAATGACCGTGAGAATGGCAGCGGGTACTTCCTCATGCAACACGCGTGCGGCGGCAGCGCCAGCGTTTTCCATCAGGCGCATTTCGGAAAGCCCTGCTTCGACGGCGCGTTTTTCAATTTGGCGCACCTGTTCTTTTGTGGCGATGTACAAGGTGACTCCCCCTTTGTTTCATGGCAAAAAGCGCGCAGCGCCGGCGTGTTAAAATATGTTTTAACACGCCGGAAGGCTGTCTAAAAACCGCAGGAGCAAGGAAACCGCCCCTGTCGGCATATTTGTTCAAGCTATGGCGCATATAGGTAAAAACCACTATTCTTTCGCGCCATAGCTTGCATGCTAAGGGGCGGTTGACGCCGACAGCAAAAGCGTACGTTTCGGAGAAACGCCCTTTTGTATGCTGAGGTTTGTGCAGACACCTTTTTCGCTAAAATGCGTTTTTGCGTCCTGCGGACTTTTTTGACAGTCTTATGGGCTGCGCTTATTGCGCAGCCCTTTCCTTCTTTTCCAATTCAATTTGCATCAGACGCGGCAAGGAAGCAACAAACGCTTCTTTCACCCGTTCGTCCGGTTCAAAGATCACCAGCGTGTTGCCGTGCGCTTTGCTGCGATAGGTGAAATAGTAATTTCCCTGTGCATTCGGTGCAGACGCCGCCATGATCGTCGCGTCAAAGCGGCGACCTGTAAGCGCCGTGGGGTCATAACGACCGAAGGCTTCGACCTTACTGCAGGTGACCGAGGTCACGCGCTTGCGGCGGCGCTTGGCGATGATGCAGTCGATGTCCATTTCACCGTTTGTGATGCTGTATTCAAATTCGCGGTTGCGGGACGTGATGAGCCAATAAGCCCCCCAGATCACCAAGACCGTCATCGGCAGCAAAACGGAGATGAAATTTATGATCGCGGCAGACACGATCAGCGCTGCCAGCGCAGTCGCGACCATAATGAGCATATCGACCGGTGTCTTTTTCTTTTTGATAATTTGTTCGACGAAGGTATCCATAGGCATGTCCTTTCCGTTTGATTGATACCAGTGTACCATATTCCGACGGATTGGGCAAGTGAATTTTTTATGACTCCCGCAAACGGTCGACAAGCTGCGGCAGCACCGCCTCAAACTTCACCCCATACCAGTGTGTCGGATCCTTCACCGTCTCACGGATGCAGGAAACGGTATAATCCGCCGCGATCCTCGCCGCCGTGTAGAGGTCGCTGCCACCCATATAGGCACCGGTGAAGGCGGATGCGAACACATCCCCCGTTCCGTGGCAGCTTTGCGGGATGCGCTCATGGCAATAGTATTGCTTTTTGCCGTTTTCCAGAACCACGACACCGGTGGTGTCCGACGTATAGCCGACGCCGGTGAGCAGGACGGTTTTTGCGCCGTTTTTCGTCAGTGCCGTCAGAAGATCGTCGATATACGCCTCGTCATACTGCTCTTTATACGGCATTTCGGTCAAAAGTGCCGCCTCGGTGAGATTGGGCAAAAGAATGTCCGCGCAAAATGCAAGCTCTTTCATCGACTGCACAAAGGCAGTGTCGAACCCCGGATACAGCTTGCCGTTGTCCGCCATGGCGGGATCGACGATGCGCTTGCCGTTTTCCGTCAGCAGCGAATCGAAAATATCCTTGACATAGGCGATCTGACCGGCATTGCCGAGGTAGCCCGTGTACACTGCGGCAAAGGACAGCTTTTCCTTTTTCCAGTGTGCTGCGATGGCGGGCATATCCGCGGTCAGGTCACGGAAAGTATATCCCGTGAAGCCGCCGGTGTGGGTGGACAATACCGCAGACGGCAGCACCGCTGTCTCCACACCGCATATGGAAAGGATCGGCAGTGCCACCGTCAGCGAGCACTGTCCGACGCAGGAAATGTCCTGCACTGTTAAAATGCGTTTGTATGCCATAAAAACAACTCCCATCGGTTTTGCTCAACATACCATATGCAAAGCGCGTCGTCAACACAGTTTACCCGCATTTTACAAGATATTTTCCCCACCTTGACCTGCAAGACCCAAGCCATAAAAAACAGCACCTCCGAAAGCATTTCTCTTTCGGAGGTGCATGGCGGATCAACGATCCGTATTCAGTTTATTCCAGCTTCGGAAAATCATCTGTGGGAGTTGTTCCGTCGGCAAGTGCGGCAGCTTCCTGTGCTTTCTTCTTCTTTCTCCTGAGAAGCAGGAACAGGAAGATGAGTCCCGTCACCAGCAGAACGCCGGCACCGATCAGCAGGATGATCGCCCAGGTCGGGAAATAGGAGATAATGAGTTTCTTCTTTTTCTTCTTGGTGGAATCGGTTTTTCCGTCATCCTTATCGCCCTTATTATTGTCGTCATCCTTGTTGTTATCGTCCGGATCGATATCCCAGTCGTCGTCACCGATCTCGTCCTCATCAAGGCTCGGATCGTCCTCTTCGGGGAGATCGGGGATCTCGGACATAGCGACAGGCGCATATGCCTTCAGTTCGTAGATGGCGGGATCCATTGTTGTTACATCCCCGAGATCCTTCATATCAAAACGCAGGTAGGTGGCTTTTACGGCATCAAAACGGATATCGTCAACCGATCCGCAGCCGTTTTCCACCGTGCTTTCGATCGTCTCATCGGGAAGAATGGTGGTCCAGCTCTCGCCATCCTCGGAATAGGAGATGTCATAGGAGTCATAGTAGCCGACAGCCCATTTCACAACCACGCGACCGATTTCGCCGGGCTCATCCAGCTCCAACTCGAACGATTTCCGCACATTGTCAACGGTGGTGCAGTCGTCATCGAGCATGCCCTCAAGACCGTTGGTGTTGGCGTACAGCTTGAGCGGATCATACTGAGCATCGCCCTTGACAATGGTCAGCGACTTCCAGTTTTTGGGCAGCAGCATGGTCGTGGTACCGTCCGGATCCACCGTATAGCCGTATTCCTCATTGTAATAGTCGGGCGTGTGATCGAAACGCTGCAGAGCCGTGCCGTCCACCGTCACAGAGGAAGCGGTGACCCCCAGTGCCAACACGATCTGACGGGGCGAGCCCGCGGTGTTGGTCACAGTGAAGGAGACACCCTCACCGGGGGCATTGGTGTATACCTCCGTGTGGGAATCATAGGTACGGAAATCCTTGGACTCGCCGTCCTTGACATAGATCGTGCTGGTACGCTCGCCGTCCGGCGGCGTGATCAGCAGCGAGGGGATCGCCTCATATTCATCACCGGAATCATCGTGCATCTCCGCACCGAGCTTCATGCTTTCGGGCAGATTGATCGCTTTGACCGATCCGCCGCGGACATATACCGGCATGGTAGAGGTGGGCGCTTCTTCGGTAACATACTGACCGCCCTTGTGAGCCTTGTAGTTAGAGAGGTTATACCAGGTACTGCCCTTGGGCAGGGGTACCAGCTTGAAGTACGAGGACTGCTGCGTCACTGCACTGACAAGGAAGTCATCGCAGAACAGATATTGGTCGTCCAGATCCAAAAGCGGCATCTGCTTGGGATATGCCATCAGCATGCCCTTGACGATCGAATTGGACGTTTTGTTTGCATCGATAGCGGCGCTTTCGATGGTGGGGACAATGTTTTTGCGGAAATAGTAATAATTTCCGAACGCCTTGGCGGCAAGTTTATCCATATCCTCCCACACAACGGTCAAATTCATGCCGTGTTGCCGCATGTAGGGTTGGAAGGTGGACAGCACCACCCAACGGTTCCAAAGATCGGAGCTGACTCTTCTGCCGGCATAGCC
>URNF01000104.1 GCA_900549155.1 uncultured Oscillospiraceae bacterium
GGCGGGACACGGCCCGAGCCGTGACTGGCTGAACATTGTTAAAACGAGCGAAGCGCGCAACAAGATCCGCAGCTGGTTCAAAAAGGAACGCCGCGAGGAAAACATCGAGCAGGGACACGCCGAGCTTTCCCGCGAGCTTTCCCGCAACCTCATCCGCCTGTCGGACGACGAAATGGATGCGTTCCTGCTGGCACAGGCGCAAAAGCAGCATTTTGCCTGTGTTGAGGATTTCGAGGCGGCGATCGGCTACGGCGGCGTGCAGCTTTCCCATCTGATGCCCCGCATGCGGGACGACTATCTGAAGCTGGTGCACGCCGACACGGCGGAACCGCCGCAGCCGGTGCGCCAGCCCGTCAGACGGCGGCATAATACCGGGGGCGTGGTCGTCGAGGGCATGGACAACTGCCTTGTGAAATTTGCACGCTGCTGCAATGCCGTGCCGGGCGACCCGATCATCGGGTTCATCACCCGCGGCTATGGCGTTTCCATCCACAAGCGCGACTGCCCCAATGTGCCGGAAAACATTGCGACGGCGGCAGAGCCGGAGCGGTGGGTGACCGCCCATTGGGAAACGTCCGTTGACGGCGATTTCAAGGCATCGCTGCAGCTCTATGCGACCAACCGTCAGGGACTGCTGGCGGATATCACCACGCTGCTCGCGCAGATGCACGTGATGATCCATGCCATCAACGCCAGAGAGCCGCATCAGGACGCGGTCAATGTGCTGCTTACCCTCGGTGTCAACAGCGTGGAGCATTTGCAAACGGTGACGGCGCGGCTGATGCATGTGCCGGGCGTGGAGCGCATCGAGCGCACCGCCAACTGAGAGAGGAAACGATATGAAGGCTGTATTTCAGCGTGTCACCGACGCGTCGGTGACGGTGGACGGCAAAACGGTCGGCGCGATCGGCGCGGGCGCGTTGGTGCTTGTCGGCGTTGTGCCGCAGGACACCGAAAAGGAAGCGGAATTGCTGGCGCAAAAGGTCGCGGGGCTGCGCGTTTTCACGGACGCACAGGACAAGATGAACCTGTCGGTCACCGACATCGGCGGCAGCGTGCTTGCCGTGTCGCAGTTCACGCTTTGCGCCGACGTGTCGCACGGCAGACGTCCGAGCTTTATCGGCGCGGCGGCGCCGGATGTCGCATCGCCGCTTTTCGATCATTTCTGTGACGCGCTGCGCGCGCTCGGCGTGCCGGTGGAGACCGGCGTTTTCGGCGCGCACATGCAGGTGTCGCTGCTCAATAACGGTCCCGTCACCATCCTGCTTGACACGGACATCTGGAAAAAGGACGGTGCGGCATGCAGATAACCACGCTGCCGCTCGGCAGGATGCAGGCAAATTGCTATATCGTGCAGGCGGGCGACGGCACTGCCGCCGTCGTCGATCCCGGCGATGAAGCCGCGCGCCTTTTGCAGCATCTGCAAAGTGCAGGGCTGCGGGTGACGGCGGTGTGGCTCACCCACGGACATTTTGATCACATCGGGGCTGCCGATGCGCTGCGTGCGGCTTTTTCCTGTCCGATCGTCGCTCTTGCGGCGGAGACGGCACTTTTGGCAGACCCGCAGAAAAATCTCAGCAGCGCCTTTTCGAAAGCACCGCTGTCGCTGACAGCGGACACCCTTCTTGCCGACGGCGACACCTTCGCTTTCGGCGGGGAAACGGTCGGCGTGCTGCACACGCCGGGGCACACAAGCGGCAGCTGCTGCTATAAACTGGGGAAGTGGCTCTTCACCGGCGACACCCTGTTTGACGGTTCGATCGGCAGGGCGGACTTTCCGACAGGCGACCCGACGGCGCTTTCTTTGTCGCTCGAAAGGCTTGCCGCTATCCCTGACGATCTGTGTGTGCTGCCCGGACACGGCGCAGCCACGACACTGGCGGTGCAGCGCGCCGTCAATCCCTATATGCGCTAGGAGTTTTCGCTATGAATTTGTTGTTGTGCGGCAATGATTTCCACTTTGAGATGGAAAACATCTGCCGTCTGTTTTTGCCGCAGGAAAAGATCGTCACGCTGTATGACACCGTCGACGACGGCAGCCTTGCGGGACTGACGGTGACGGGCACGCTGGAAAGCGGTGCGGATGCAACGCACATTGCGGTGCGTCTGCGACTGGACGATGTCGACGAAACGCTGACCGACACGGTGGCAAACGCAACACCGCAGTATAAGGACGCGTGCGAGCTTGCCATGACGACGCTTTTATACCGTCTTTTGTCCTCGCTGCTGCAAACCGAGCAGGAGTGGGGGCTGGTGACGGGCGTGCGCCCCGTAAAGCTATTGCGCCGCCTGACGGCGCAAAACGGCTCTGCGGCGGCGCTTGCACACTTTCGGGAAAAGCTGCGCGTTTCGCCCGAAAAGCTGGCACTTCTCGAAACGGTGCTGAAAAATGAAAACGAAATTTTGGCGCTGTCCCGACCGGACTCCTACAGTCTGTATGTGTCCGTGCCGTTTTGCCCGACGCGCTGTGACTATTGCTCGTTTGTCTCCCAAACGGTCGAGAGCGCGGCAAAGCTGATGCCCGCCTATGTCGAATGTCTCAAAAAAGAGCTTGCTTTCACCGGTGACGAGATGCGGGCGCTGGGGCTGCGGCTCGAGACGATCTATTTCGGCGGCGGCACGCCGACGACGCTTTCCGCCGAAGCGCTGTCCGAGTTGTTTTCCGTCATTGAAAAGCACTTTGATCTCTCGCATCTGCGGGAATACACGGTGGAAGCGGGCAGACCCGACACCGTGACGGCGGAGAAATTTGCGGCGATCGCCGCAGCGGGGGCGGATCGCATCAGCATCAACCCCCAAACCTTACAGGACACGGTGCTGCGCGCCATCGGCAGAAAACACACCGTCGCGCAGTTTTATGATGCGTTCAATCTTGCCCGCCGCTGCGGCATGAAGCACATCAACACCGATCTCATCGCGGGGCTGCCGGAAGATACACCCGCCGGCTTTGCTGAAACGCTTTCCGGCATTTTGGCACTGGAACCGGAAAGCATCACGGTGCATACCCTGTGCTTAAAGCGCGCGTCGAATTTGGTGCTGCGTCATCGCAGCGACTACGGCGACCGCCGCGAAGCCGCGCAGATGATCGCTCGCACGGGCGCGGTGCTGCCGCAAAACGGCTATCACCCGTATTACCTCTATCGCCAGAGCCGCGCTGTCAGCAACCAGGAAAACACCGGCTGGGCAAAGCCCGGCAAAGAAGGGCTTTACAATGTGTACATCATGGATGAGACGCACACGATCGTCGGCTGCGGCGCGGGCGCGGTGACAAAGCTCAAAAAGCCGCACAGTGACTATCTGGAGCGGGTGTTCAACTATAAATTTCCGTATGAATACACGGCGCGCTTTGACGACATGCTGAAACGAAAGGAACAGGTGAGAGCGTTTTATGAACAGCTTTGAAACACGGCAGCTGTCGGTCGCGGCAGTGTCGGCGGCGGTGGAAAACGATCCCGCCGCATGCGTCGCCGCCGAGGAAGCGCGCTACAGGGAGGCGGTCGAAGCGGTCGCCTCCGCGATCCACGACGCAAAGGACGGACGCCGCTTTGTGCTGCTGTCCGGTCCGTCCTCGTCCGGCAAGACTACGACGGCAGGACTGCTCAAGGCGGCGCTTGCCGCAAAGGGAACGGTGACGCACGTCATCTCGCTTGACGATTTCTATCTCGGCGAGGGCAAAGCGCCGCTTTTGCCGGACGGGCGACCGGACTATGAGTCCATCGACGCGTTGAATTTGCCGCTGCTGCAGGCGTGTCTCACGGAATTGGTGCAAAAAGGGGAGACGGCGCTGCCGCAGTTTGATTTTTCCGCGCGGTGTCCGAAAGCGGAGCGCGTGCCGCTTTGTCTCGAGCCGGACGCAGCGGTGATCCTTGAGGGCATCCATGCGTTCAATCCCTGTCTCGGAGCCTATCTGCCGCCCGCGATGACGACGCGCCTGTTCATCAACACGCTGTCGCGTTTTTCGGATGCAAGCGGCGTGTGGCTGTCCCGCCGCGATCTGCGGCTGGTGCGGCGCATTTTGCGGGACGACCGTTTCCGCGCCAGCCCGTTTTCGCACACGATGGGCATGTGGCCGCAGGTGGCGCGCGGGGAAACGCTGTATCTGTTTCCCTATGCCGACACCGCCGATCTTGTGATCGACACGACCTTTGCCTTTGAGCCGTGCCTTTTCCGCGGGTTTTTGCTGCCGCTTTTGGCGGCGGTGCCGTCGATCGACCCGCACGCCGGCACGGCAAGGCGGCTTGCCGCTCTTTTGGACGTGTTCCCGCCGCTTGACGCGGCGCTGCTGCCGCAGGAGAGCATGCTGCGCGAATTTATCGGGTGACACTTGCAATTTTCGCGGATTGGGTATATAATGCTTTCAAAGGAGGAGTTCTCATGACCACAGTGGAAGAAGTCATCAGCAAGGCGAAGGACCTGGCGGATGCCGCCGGAAAGAAGACCGGCGAGCTTGTGAGCCTCACGAAATTGAAGATGGAATCGATCGACACGCAGAAAGCGCTGTCTGCCGCTTTGGAGAAGATCGGCCGCACGGTATACGATGCGCGCGGCACGGAAACGCAGCCGGAGCTTGCCGAGCTGTTTGCGACGGCGGAGGGACTGGAAGCGCGCGCGGCGGAGATCGCGGCGAAGATCGACGAGCTGCGTCGCACCAAGCACTGTGCGGCTTGCGGCAAAAATAATCCTGCAGATGCGGCATATTGCCAGGCCTGCGGTGAAAAGCTCTAAATTTTGCCGAAAAGGGCGGCATTTTTTGATTTTTTTTACGAAAAGCACTTGCAATCCCGCCCTATATGCGGTATGATACCTGTGAGGAAAACGTATGGCGATCTCTTTTGAACGTAAGTCGCGCTATGATATGAACGATCTTTTGGAGATCATGCGTCTTTTGCGTTCCCCCGACGGTTGTCCGTGGGACAGGGAACAGACGCACAAATCGTTGCGCACCAATCTCGTGGAAGAAGCCTATGAAGCGGTCGAGGCGATCGACCGCGACGATGTCGGCGGTCTGCGGGAGGAGCTGGGCGATGTGCTGCTGCAGGTGGTGCTGCATGCGTGCATTGCGGAAGAGGAGAAAGCCTTTTCCTTTGACGATGTTGCAGACGGGCTTGCCCGCAAGCTCGTGGAGCGTCACCCGCACGTGTTCGGCGACGTGGTCGCCGCCGATGCCGAGGGCGCGCTTGACAGTTGGAACGCCGCCAAGCGCCGCGAAAAGGGAAAGACGCAGGCGGGGCTTCTCGACGGCGTGCCGCACGCGCTGCCCGCGCTCATGCGCGCCGACAAGGTGATGAGCCGCGCGAAGCGCGTGGGACTGAACGTCGCGGCGGATGCCGACGACATCAGAGAGCGCATCGCCGCGCTGGCGCAGAAAACGCCCGACGGGGAAACGGTCGGCGAGCTGTTGTTTTTGACGGTGGCTTTGGCGCGCAGTGTGAAAGCGGATGCCGAAGAAGCGCTGGCGCTTGCGACCAATCGGTTCATCGACCGATTTGCTGCTGCGGAAGCGCAGCTCACAGCCGATGGACGCGATGTTTCTGCGCTGACTGCCGCAGACTGGCAGACGGTGTGGAACGCATAAATTATCCATAAGCGGTTTACCGCTGGAGTATAAAACTTTTGGAGGTATACAGAAATGAACAAGGTAGAACTCGTGGCGGCAGTTGCCGAGAAGGCTGAACTGTCCAAGAAAGATGCAGAAAAGGCTGTTGCGGCTGTGTTTGCCGCTATCGAAGAGGCTGTCGCCGCCGGCGACAAGGTTCAGCTCGTTGGCTTCGGCACTTTCGAAGTGCGTGAGCGTGCTGCGCGCACCGGCCGCAATCCGCAGACCGGCGCCGAGATCAAGATCGCTGCTTCCAAGCAGCCTGCGTTCAAGGCCGGCAAGGCTTTCAAGGACGCTGTCGCGAAGTAAGATTGCTTATAGGAAAAAGCCGCCGTATGGGCGGCTTTTTCTGTGTGGAGATTTTGTTGTTTTGATTTGGAGGTTTCTGTATGCGTTTGGATAAATATTTGAAGGTCGCTCGCATCATCAAGCGGCGCACCGTTGCCAACGAGGTGTGCGACGCGGGAAAGGTGACGGCAAACGGCAAGGTCGCGCGTGCTTCCTACGATGTGAGGGTGGGCGACGAGCTGACGGTGACGCTGGGTGCGCGGGAGATCCGCGTGCGGGTGGTCTCCGTGCAGGAAACGGTCGGCAAAAGCGATGCCGCCGGCATGTACGAAATACTTTCCTGACATATATTTCTCCCTTTGTCCATAGTATGTACCGATAAGGGGAGGGATGACGATGCAACAGCATCCGGCGCAGGAGCAGCGCCCGCCTGAGAACGATATGCCGCACACCCTGCGGCTGGAGGAACGGGAGCGTCTGCAGGTCGGCGGCGTCACCGATGTGGACAGCTTTGACGAGGAAACGGTGAAGGTCGCCACCACGCGCGGCATGCTGACGGTGTGCGGCGCGGGGCTGCACATCGAGCAGCTGCAGCTGGACACCGGCGATCTGCGGCTGGCGGGGCGGGTGGATACGCTGGTATACACCACCCGTGAGACGCGCCGCGGCAAGCTCGGCAGGCTTTTTCGCTGACAATGGGCGTAACGGGAACGGCGCAGCTGACCGGTCTTTTCTTTGCGTGCGGGGTGGGATTTCTCATAGGGCTTTACTATGAGCTTTTCCGCACCCTGCGCCTTTTGTTTCCGCCGACCGCGAAGAGCTGCTTTTTTCAGGACGTGTTTTTTTGCCTGACGGCGGCGGTGGCGGTGTTTTTCTGCCTTTTGGCGATCACGGACGGCGTTTTGTATCTCTATAGCTTTCTCGGCATCGCCGCAGGCTTTTTTGCCTGCTATTATACGGTCGGCAGGGTGCTGCACGGGCTGCTTGCCGCCGTTTTGCGCACGCTCTACCGCCTTTGGCATGCGCTTTGCCGCACGGTTTCCCGCCCGTTTGCGGCACTTTGGCGGCGCTTTGCGCCGAAAAGGCGGAAAATGTCGGAAAAAGTGTGTCGCGTTCCTGAAAAAAGTGCGAATTTTTTGAAAAAACTCTTGAAAAAACCGCCGCGGGTATAGTATAGTATCCTTGTATAGATGTGTGCAAAGGAGGACTGTATGCGTATGCGCGCCGCGAAGAACGCAAAAAAGAAAAAAAAGAATATCATTTTGCGTGTCGCGTTCGCTGCGTTTGCGGTCTATGTGGTGGTGCAGATCGTTTCCCTGCAAATTCAACTGCGCAACAAAAAGCAGGAGATCGAAAAGCTGGACGCCGACATTCAGAAGCAGGAGCTTCTCAATGAAGCACTCAAGGATAAGGTGGAAAACGCTGACACCTATTTGGCGGAGGGCGCCCGTGAGCAGGGCTACTATCTGCCGGGTGAGCAAATATATAAGGTCGTTCCGGAAAACTGATTGGGAGGAAACAAAGCGTTTATGCAGGTGGAAGTTGGAGCAGTTCTTGAGGGGAAAGTCACGGGGATCACGAAATTCGGCGCGTTTGTCGATCTCGGAGAGGGAAAAACCGGCATGGTACATATCTCCGAGGTGGCGTCGACATATGTAAAGGAGATCCGTGATTTCATCACAGAGGGACAAACGGTCAAGGTCAAGGTGCTGACGGTCGGCGAGGACGGGAAAATCAGCCTGTCCATCAAAAAGGCGACGCCGCCCGCGCCGCGTCAGCCGCGTCAACCGGCGGTCTCCCCGGGAAGACCCGGCGAGTTCGAATGGCGTCCCGCGCACAGCAATGCGGCGGGCAGCTTTGAGGACATGATGTCCCGCTTCAAGCAAACCAGCGATGAAAAAATGTCGGATCTCAAAAGATCCCTTGATAGCAAGCACGGCGGTTTTTCCC
>URNF01000105.1 GCA_900549155.1 uncultured Oscillospiraceae bacterium
GGTGTATTGGGACAGGATCCTCGTCAACGCCTCTCAGGTGACCAATCCGCCGGTGGATCCCCTGCGGGAACCTATGGAAACGAGGGTGTTTCTGGGGCGGAAGCCCGACGGCATCCGGCGGGACGAAGCGGGGCAGCTTGTCTGCACCCTGCCGCCGCAGATCGAGCTGTCCATGCCGGTGATGTTCTCCGCCATGAGCTACGGCTCGATCAGCTATAACGCGCATGAAAGCCTTGCGCGCGCGGCAAAGGAGATCGGCATTCTCTATAACACGGGCGAGGGCGGACTGCACGAGGATTTCTATTGCTACGGTGAAAACACCGTGGTGCAGGTCGCGTCTGGCCGCTTCGGTGTGCACAAGGGGTATCTGAATGCGGGCGCCGCCATCGAGGTGAAGATGGGACAGGGCGCCAAGCCCGGCATCGGCGGGCATCTGCCGGGGACAAAGATTGTCGGCGACATCGCCAAAACACGCATGATCCCCGAGGGCTCGGACGCCATCTCCCCCGCGCCGCATCACGACATCTATTCCATTGAGGATCTGCGGCAGCTGGTGTATTCCCTCAAGGAAACCACGCACTATAAAAAGCCCGTCATCGTCAAGGTCGCCGCCGTCCACAACATTGCGGCGATCGCCAGCGGCATTGCCCGCAGCGGCGCGGATATCATCGCCATCGACGGCTTTCGCGGCGGCACGGGCGCCGCGCCCACCCGCATCCGCGACAACGTCGGCATCCCGATCGAGCTGGCGCTTGCCGCCGTGGATCAGCGACTGCGGGACGAGGGTATCCGCGGCACGGTCTCGCTCATCGCAGGCGGCAGCATCCGTTCCGCCGCCGATGTGGTGAAGGCGGTCGCGCTCGGCGCGGACGCGTGCTATATCGCGACGGCGGCGCTGCTCGCCATGGGCTGTCACCTGTGCCGCAACTGCCAGAGCGGCAACTGCAACTGGGGCATCGCCACCCAGCGCCCCGAGCTTGTTGCCCGTCTCGATCCCGATGTGGGTGCTGCACGCCTTGTCAACCTGATGACCGCCTGGCGGCATGAGATCAAGGAAATGATGGGCGGCATGGGTATCAACTCCATCGAAGCCCTGCGCGGCAACCGCGCCATGCTGCGCGGCGTCGGGCTGACCGACAGCGAGCTTGCCATTCTCGGCATCGCACACGCGGGCGCATGAATTTTTTGAAAAACACGGTGGAAAAACGAAAAAAGGTGTGATAAAATAGTATGTTCATTGATGCAAGCGGCATGGACTTTGCCGCACTCAACGAAATGCTGCGCCGTGCCGATCGGCGCTGCCGCATCGGCGGCTGTCTCGGACAGCGCTTCATCGCGGCAGGCATGAGCGATCTTTCCGTTGAGATCGACGGCGTTCCGGGCAACGCCCTCGGCGCCTATCTCGACGGCGCGACCATCACCGTGAACGGCAACGCACAGGATGCGGTGGGCGACACCATGAACGCGGGCGAGATCGCGGTGCACGGCAGCATCGGCGACGCAGCGGGCTATGCCATGCGCGGCGGCGCTTTGTATATCGCGGGCAACGCGGGCTATCGCGCCGGCACGCACATGAAAGCCTACGGCGACACAAAGCCCGTCATCGTCATCGGCGGCAGAACAGGCAGCTTTCTCGGCGAATATCAGGCGGGCGGCTGCATCCTCGTTTTGGGGCTGCACACCGACAAAAAGCCCATCGTCGGCAACTTCCCCTGCACGGGGATGCACGGCGGCAAGCTGTTTTTGCGCGGCGATGCCGCGGGGGTACACTTTCCGCACGGCACAGTCGTCAAAACGGCGACGGCGACGGACATGGCGGAGATCGCTCCGCTCATCGAGCACTTTTGCGCGCTGTTTGGCGGTGACGCCGCAGCGCTTTTGCAGGATACCTACACGGTGGTCACACCGGACAGCAAAAATCCCTATAAACAAATGTATGTCACCAACTGAGGAAAGGCGGAATGAGTATGCAGTATTCCGAGCAAGAGGTTCTGCAATATGTTGCGGAGGACGATGTGAAGTTCATCCGCATGGCGTTTTGCGATGTTTTCGGGAAGCAGAAGAACATTTCCATCATGCCCGCAGAGCTGCCGCGCGCATTTCGTGACGGCATCGCCATCGACGGCTCGGCAGTTGCGGGGTTCTCCGGTGTGGTACATTCCGACCTCATTCTGCACCCCGATCCCGCGACGCTGTCGCTGCTGCCGTGGCGGCCGGAGCACGGCAAGGTCGTGCGCCTTTTCTGCAATGTCACGCTGCCCGACGGCACGCCGTTTGCGGCGGACAACCGCTCGCTTTTGAAAAAAGCCGAAAAAGCGGCGGCAGAAAAGGGGCTTTCCTTTGCGTTCGGCAGCGAAATGGAATTTTATCTTTTCAAGCGGGACGAAAACGGCGAGCCGACCGCCATTCCCTATGACCGCGCGGGCTATATGGACATTGCGCCCGAGGACAAGGGCGAAAATGTGCGGCGGGAGATCTGTCTCACGCTGGAGCAGATGGGCATTCGCCCCGAGGGTTCACATCATGAGGAGGGCCCCGGTCAGAACGAGATCGATTTTCGCTATGACGCGCCGCTCACGGCGGCGGACAATGCCGTGACCTTCCGCGCGGTGGTGAACACCATTGCCGCGCGCAACGGACTTTTTGCGGACTTTTCCCCGAAGCCGCTGCAGGATGCGCCCGGCAACGGGATGCATCTCAATTTCTCGGTCAAAGCGGCAAACGGCAGCGACGTTCTGCCGCAGGCGATCGCGGGCGTTTTGGCACACATCAAGGAAATGACCGCCTTTTTCAACACGACCGACGCATCCTTTGCCCGCTTCGGCAGCGATAAAGCGCCGCTCTATATTTCCTATTCCGCGGAGAACCGCTCCCAGCTCATCCGCATCCCCGCCGCCGTCGGCGAATATCGGCGGGCGGAGCTGCGCTCGCCCGATCCGCTGTGCAACCCCTATCTTGCGTTTGCCCTGCTGATCTTTGCCTGCATGGACGGCATCGAAAAGGACCTGCCGCTGCCCGCTCCCGCGGATATCGACCTTTTCTGTGCCCCGCAGGAGGTGACCGGTCGGTTTGACACCCTGCCGCAAACGCACGACGCGGCAAAAGCCGCCGCGCGCGACAGTCGGTTCATCGCCGCCTGCCTGCCGCAGGACATCATAAAGCACTATACCTGACAGAAAACAACACCGCGAAAGGGGGAAGAGACATGGATCTGACCGTGCACCGCTACCGTGTGCTGCTGGTCTCGTCATCCGAAAAGATCACGACATCGCTCACGGCGCTGCTGCCGGAAAGTCTCTTTTCCCCCGTCACGGTGAAGACCGACGTGTCGGGCGCCAGGCGGTTTCTTGCGGAAAACGCCGTCGACATCGTTATCATCAGCGCGCCGCTGCCCGACGATTTCGGCACGCGGCTGGCGCTTGACATCTGTGCAGACAGCACGGCGGGCGTGCTGCTGTTGGTGAAAGCGGAGCAATATCCCGACGTAAACGCCCGCGTCTCCCCCTTTGGCATCCTGACGCTTTCAAAGCCGACCGCTCCGCAGCTTTTTTCGCAGTCGCTGCTGCTGCTTTGCGGCACAAGAGAGCGGCTGCGCCGCATGGAGCAAAAGACCGCCTCTTTGGAGGAAAAGATGGAAGAGATCCGTCTTGTCAACCGCGCCAAGTGGCTTTTGATCGAGCAACTCAAAATGACCGAAAACGAAGCGCACCGCTACATCGAAAAACAGGCGATGGATCGCTGTGTCACCCGTCGGGTCATTGCAGAAAATATTTTAGCGACGTATACATAATATAAAAGGAGAGAATGACCATGACCAAGTACATCTTTGTGACCGGCGGCGTTGTGTCCGGTCTCGGCAAGGGCATCACGGCGGCATCCCTCGGCAGACTGCTGAAAGCGCGGGGCCTGAAGGTCGCCGCGCAGAAGCTCGACCCCTATATCAACGTCGACCCCGGCACGATGAGTCCCTATCAGCACGGCGAGGTGTATGTCACCGAGGACGGCGCGGAGACGGATCTCGACCTCGGTCACTATGAGCGCTTCATCGACGAGGACCTCAACAAATATTCCAACCTCACCACCGGCAAGGTCTATTGGAACGTGCTCAACAAGGAGCGGCGCGGCGAATATCTCGGCTCGACCGTGCAGGTCATTCCGCACATCACCAACGAGATCAAAGACTTTGTCTATCGCGTCGGCAAGCAGACCGACGCCGACGTTGTCATCACCGAGATCGGCGGCACCATCGGCGACATCGAGTCCCAGCCGTTCTTGGAAGCGGTGCGGCAGATCTCGCTTGAGGTCGGCAGGGAAAACAGCCTGTTCATCCATGTGACGCTGGTACCTTTCCTGCGCGGCTCGGACGAGCACAAGTCGAAGCCGACCCAGCACTCGGTGCGCGAGCTGCAGGGCATGGGCATCCATCCGAACATCATCGTTCTGCGCTGTGACGAGCCGCTCGAGCCGTCCATCTTCAAGAAAATTTCGCTTTTCTGCAATGTCAGCCCCGACTGCGTCATTGAAAACATCACGCTGCCCTATCTCTATGAAGCACCGCTGATGCTGGAAAAGGCGCATTTTTCCGATGTGGTGTGCCGCGAGCTGCACATCGACGCGCCCGCTCCCGCACTTTCCGAATGGGAAGAAATGGTGGAGCGGATCAAAAGCCGCGAGAAGGAAGTCCACATCGGTCTTGTCGGCAAATATGTCCAGCTGCACGACGCCTATCTTTCGGTGGCGGAAGCGATGCGTCACGCGGGCTACACCCTCAACACGCACATCCGCATCCACTGGATCGATTCGGAAACCTTAACGCCCGAGACCGTGGAGAAAACGCTTTTCGGCCTTGACGGCATCATCGTCCCCGGCGGCTTCGGCGGCAGAGGCATCGAGGGCATGATCCTCTCCGCGAAATATGCCAGAGAAAACCATCTGCCCTATTTCGGCATCTGCCTCGGTATGCAGATCGCCGTCATTGAATTTGCGCGCCATGCGGCGGGCATCCCCGACGCCCATTCCGGCGAATTTGACGAGCTGTGCAAGCACAAGGTCATCGATTTCATGCCGGGTCAGAGCGACGACATCGACAAGGGCGGCACACTGCGGCTGGGCGCATATCCCTGCGTTATCGCGCCGCACACCACCATGGAGCGCTGCTACGGCACGACGCAGATCTCCGAGCGTCACCGCCATCGCTATGAATTCAACAACGACTTCCGCGAGGCGCTCACCGCCGCAGGGCTGACGCTTTCGGGTCTGTCGCCCGACGGCAGACTGGTCGAGACGGTGGAGCTGTCCGACCGTCCGTTCTTTGTCGGCGTGCAGTATCATCCGGAGTTCAAGTCCCGTCCCAACAAGGCGCATCCGCTTTTCTGCGGCTTTATCAAGGCGGCGCTCGAACACCACGAGAGCTAAGGAGTGATCCGCATGAAATTCACCAAAATGCAGGGGCTCGGCAATGACTATCTCTATGTCTTTGCCGCCGCGCTGCCGCCGCACGTCGCCGCACTCACAAAGCGGCTTTCCGACCGCCATTTCGGCGCGGGCGCGGACGGCATGATCTTCATTCTGCCGTCGGACAGGGCGGATTTCATGATGCGCATTTTCAACGCAGACGGCAGCGAAGCCGAAATGTGCGGCAATGGCATCCGCTGCGTCGGCAAATATGTCTATGACAAGGGCTATACGGACAAGACCCGCCTGACGGTGGAAACGCTTGCGGGCATCAAAACGCTCGCGCTGCATGTGGCAAACGGCAGCGTGCAAACGGTGACGGTGGACATGGGACATGTCACGGTCGGCGCGCCGCAAACGGTCACGGCGGCAGAAAGCGCCGTGCAGCTGCTGCCGGTGAACATGGGCAATCCGCACGCCGTCGTGTTTGTGAACGACGCCGAGGATGCGCCGCTTGCGACCGTCGGTGCGGCGCTGTCCGTTCATCCCGCTTTTCCGGGCGGGGTGAATGTCGAATTTGTTTCCGTTGCCGACAGCACACATCTGCGCATGCGGGTGTGGGAGCGCGGCAGCGGCGTGACGCTGGCATGCGGCACGGGCGCGTGCGCGGCGGTCGCGGCAGCGATCGCGGCGGGCTTTTGCGCAAAAAATACCGCCGTCACGGTGATGCTGGACGGCGGAAAACTCACGGTACAGGTGGATGAAAACGGCGGCGTGACCATGACGGGACCCGCCGAAACGGTTTTTGAGGGGGAAACGGACCATGCGACCGAATGTACATTATGACGAGCTGAAAAGCTCCTATCTTTTCTATCACATCGAGCAGCGCGTCAACGCCTATACGGCGGAGCACCCGACGGCGCATCTGCTGCGGCTGGGTGTCGGCGACGTGACGCTGCCGCTGTGCGACGCGGTCATTACCGCCATGCACAAGGCAGTGGACGATCAGGCGAAAAAGGAGACGTTCCACGGATATATGCCGGAGTGCGGCGCGCCGTTTCTGAAGGAAGCGATCCGCGGTCACTACGCGGTGCGCGGCGTCGAACTGGATGCGGACGAAATTTTCGTTTCGAGCGGTGCAGGCGACGATCTCGGCGCCATCCTCGATCTGTTTTCCGGCGTCAACACGGCGCTTGTGACCGAGCCGGCATATCCCGCCTATGTCGACTCCAACGTCATCGCGGGACATCGCGTTGTGCATCTGCCGTCCTCGCGCAAAAACGGCTTTCTCCCCATGCCGGACGGCAGCATTTTTGCGGACATTGTCTACATCTGCTCCCCCAACAACCCGACGGGTGCAGTCTATACTAAGGAAAAGCTGAAAGCGTGGGTGGACTATGCCAACGCGCACGACGCGATCCTCATTTTCGACGCGGCATATGAAGCGTTCATCGAGGACGCGGATGTGCCGCACAGCATCTATGAAATTGAGGGCAGCCGCACCTGTTCCATTGAAATTTCCTCGCTGTCCAAAACGGCGGGCTTCACGGGCGTGCGCTGCGGCTACACCGTCGTGCCGAAAGCGCTATTGCGCGCGGATATGTCACTGCACGATATGTGGGTGCGCAACCGCACGACCAAAACAAACGGCGTTTCCTATATCGTCCAGCGCGGCGCTGCCGCCGTGTTCACGCCCGAAGGGCAAAAGCAGGCGATGGCAAACATCGCCGTCTATAAGCGCAACGCCGCCGTGCTGATGGAAGCGCTCGACGCCTGCGGCATCTGGTATTGCGGCGGCAAAAACGCCCCCTATCTTTGGATGGCGTGCCCGCGCGGCATGGGCAGCTGGGAGCTTTTCGATCATCTGCTGAATGAAGCGCAGATCGTCGGCACGCCCGGCGCGGGCTTCGGCGACTGCGGCGAGGGCTATTTCCGCCTTTCCTCCTTCGGCGACACCGCCGACACAAAGGAAGCGGCAAAACGCATCGTGAAATTGTTCGGTTGAGCGCGCACCCGCAAAAAAATTATTCATTATTCATTAGCATATGCGACTTCATTATTCATTCTTCATTATAAAATTATAAATTCCTGTCGCGGCAAAAGACAAATGAATGATGAATAATGAATAGTGAAAAATGAAGAATACAAAACAAAAAATCCTATCACTTCGTGACAGGATTTTTTGTTTTGGTGGGCGCGAATGGGCTCGAACCATCGACCTCCTGCGTGTGAAGCAGGCGCTCTAACCAGCTGAGCTACGTGCCCGTGTTTGGTGACCCGAACGGGAATCGAACCCGTGTTACCGCCGTGAAAGGGCGGTGTCTTAACCGCTTGAC
>URNF01000106.1 GCA_900549155.1 uncultured Oscillospiraceae bacterium
CGACCGCCGCTGCGGCGCAGGTCTTGACCCCGTCATAAATATATTTGTCGCCCGTGTGCTTGCAGCTGCCGGAACAGCGCACCACGGCGGCGCGTTTTTGCACCTTGCCCGCTTCCTTGCCCATGACGGCGGCGATCTCCTTTGCGCCCTTTTCCCCTGCGACTACGCAGAGGTTTGTCGGCGCGGTTTCCGCCGCCACCGCCGCGGCATAGGCGTCGCAGCCTGCATAGCCGCACGCACCGCAGTTGACACCGGGCAGACATGCCCTGACTGCAACCTCTTTTTCGTTCACTGCTGCCGAAAGTAGTTTGCCCGCTATTCCCAAAACGATACCAAGCAGCAGACCCAAACCGGCAACCACGCCCGCGGCGATCAGAACTTCTCTCACTTCCATGTCCGATCCCCCTTTACAGCAGCGACTTAAAGCCGAAAAACGCAATGGACATCAGCCCCGCCGTCACCAGCACGATGGGCATTCCCTGAAACGCATGCGGCACGTCGTTGTCCGCGATGCGCTCCCGCACGCCCGCCATGATGATGATGGCGATGGTGAAGCCGAGCGCCGTACCGAACCCGCTGACCACAGCGGTCAGAAAACCATAGTCATTTTGCACATTGGTGAGCGCCGCGCCCAGCACCGCACAGTTGGTGGTGATGAGCGGCAGATAGACGCCGAGTGCGCGATACAGCCCCTCGCTGTAGCGTTTTAGGACCATTTCCACCAGCTGTACCAGCGCCGCGATCACAAGAATGAACACGATCGTCTGCAGATAGGCAAGTCCGAGCGGCACGAGCACAAAGCTGTATAAAAGCCAGGTGAGCGCCGAGGACACCGTGATGACGCAGATGACCGCAGCGCCCATGCCGGCGGCGGTTTTGATCTGCTTGGAGACGCCGAGGAACGGGCACAGCCCCAAAAACTGGCTGAGCACGACATTGTTGATCAGCGCAGTGGACAACAGCACCCAAAAAAGCGTGTTCATCGGTCGTCCCCCTCTCCGCTTTGACAAGCCGTGCAGCCGCCGCAGGCGGTGCAGGACTTCTTACCCTTTTTGTTGTTGGTTGCGGACGGCGCTTTGAGCTTATTCTGCAGTGCCGTCAGCGCCGCGAGCACGAAAAACGCGCCCGGTGCCAGAACGAAGATCGGCACGGTGAAATCCGCAGGGATCAGCCGCAGCCCGAACACGGTGCCGTTGCCGATCAGCTCCCGCAGGGCGCCGAGAATGGTGAGCGCGCCCGTGAAGCCGAGCCCCATGCCGATGCCGTCGAAAAGCGACGCGATCGGCGGATTTTTCGAGGCATAGCTTTCCGCGCGGCCGAGAATGATACAGTTCACGACGATGAGCGGAATATAGATGCCCAGCGTGTCATACAGCGAGCCGACAAACGCCTGCATCAGCAGCTGCACCACCGTCACGAATGACGCGACAATGACGATATAAGCAGGCATGCGCACGCTGTCGGGAATGATCCGCCGCAAAAGCGAGATCATCAGGTTGGACAAAGCCAGCACCACCATGGTGGAAAGTCCCATGCCGAGCCCGTTGACGGCGGCGGTCGTGACCGCCAGCGTCGGGCACATGCCGAGCATCAGCACGAAGGTCGGATTTTCTTTGATGACGCCGTTATACAGGCGTTCGAGCGGTGTTTTCATGCGCCGGCACCTCCCATCGGATGTTGTGCAAACCAAATACCGGCGTTGACCGCCTCGGTGATGCCCTTTGAGGTCACGGTCGCGCCGCTGATGGCGTCGATCTCGGTGTCCCCCGCAGCCCCCGTCTTGACGACGGTGAGGGTGGCGGCAGTCTTTCCGGCAAACTGACCGTAGAAGCTCTCCTCGGTGCACTTCGCACCGAGTCCCGCCGTTTCGCTTTGCGACAGGATGGCGATGCCGCTTATGGTGTTTTTCGCCGTCACGCCGAGCGTCAGCTCGATCGCCCCGCCATAGCCCTTGCCGGACAGCGTCATGACACAGCCGATGCGCGCACCCGCCGCGTCGGTGACATACAAAGCGTCGCTGACCGAAACGGTGTCAAACCCCGCATCCTTCAAAAGGGTGTCGGCGTTTTTGAGCGCATCTGTCAGCGTGTCGTCCGTTGCAAAATTTGCGGCATCGGGGAAAATCTCGGTGTATGCCGCAGCGCGCGCCGCCAGCTGCGCGTCCGCGATGGGCTGCTTTGTGATGGCATATACCGCGCCGAGCGCCGCCCCCGCGACCAACGTGATCAAAAACAGAATGAGCGCGTCTTTTATCAGCTTTTTCATGCGGCACGCTCCTTTTTGACGCCGAACGGCTTCGGCATGGTCATGCGCTCAATGAGCGGCACTAAGATGTTGCCGAGCACGATGGCATAGGACACGCCCTCGGCGGTCGAGCCGAGCAAACGGAACACGGCGGTCAAGATCCCGATAAACGCAGCATAGATCCACTGCCCGCCCCGCGTCACGGGGCTTGTCACATAGTCGGTCGCCATAAAGACCGCGCCGAGCAGCAGTCCGCCGCCGCACACCTGCGTCAGCAGAAACGCCCCCGTCGGCAGTCCGCTGCCGCGCACAAGGGAGATCACCGTCACCGACAGCACAAAGCTGCCGAGATACACAAGCGGGATGCGCGGGGCAATGACCCGCCGCACGCAAAGATAGATCCCGCCGATGAGAATTGCCGCTGCGGAGACCTCGCCGATGCAGCCGCCGTGCGTGCCGAGCAGCATGGTGAGCAGATCGACCGTCTCGCCCGCTTTCACGACCGCCAGCGGCGTTGCGCCGGTCACGCCGTCCGCACCCGCAGGATAGGACGTCAGCGCGCCGCCGAACGAAATGAGCAAAAAGCAGCGCGCCGCCAGCGCGGGGTTCATGAAGTTTTGCCCCAGTCCCCCGAACAGCATTTTCACGATCAAAACAGCAAACACACTGCCGAGCGCCGCCATCCACAGCGGGACGGTCGCGGGCAGGGTGTATGCCAAAAGTACACCTGTCACGGCGGCACTGCAATCGCCGACCGTGACCGGCAGCTTCATGAGCTTTTCATAGACAAATTCCGTCAGCACACAGACGGCGGCGCAAAGCGCGATCACCGCCAGCGCCCGCCACCCGAAGTTCCACACGCCGAACACACCGGCGGGGAGCAGGGAAAGCAGCACGCAGCGCATGAGCGTTTTTGTGTCGGTCGGCGCATGCACATGCGGCGACAGGGAAACATGACGCAGCTCGCTCATTTCTTTCCCTCCTTTTCGCGTTTTCTGTCGGCGGCGACAACGGCTTTCGCCGTGACGAACCGCTGGGTCAGGCGGATGTGCGCGGGGCAGATATACGAACAGCTGCCGCAGGAGATGCACTCCATGCCGCCGAGCGTCTGAAACCGATCCATGTCCCCTTTGCGCACCGCGCGCACCAGCTGCTGCGGCACCAAAAAGGCGGGGCACGCCGTCACGCAGCGACCGCAGCGGATGCACGCCGTTTCCGCGCTCCTTGCCGCGCTGTCGTCGGCAAACGCCAAAAGTGCCGAAGTCGTTTTCAGCGTCGGCACATCGAGCGCCGCCAGCGCCGTGCCCATCATGGGGCCGCCGACGATGAGCTTTTGCGGCTCCTCTTTGAAGCCGCCCGCCGTTTCGACGACTGCGGCAAGGCTTGTCCCGATCGGCACCTCAAAGTTGCCGACGTTGTTGAACGCGTCGCCCGAAAGCGTGATAACGCGACTGATGAGCGGCGTCTGCAGGCACACCGCGCGGTAAAGCGCGATGACCGTTGCGACATTGTGCACAATGCAGCCCATCTGATAGGGCAAAACGCCCGTGTGCACCTTTCTGCCGGTGACGGCATAGATGAGCGCCCGCTCGCCGCCCTGCGGGTATTTTGTTTTCAGCGGACACACGCGCACGCGCGGATGTGTCTCGGTCAGATGCGTCAGCTTTTTGATGGCTGCGGACTTGTTGTCCTCAATGCCGATCACGCCGACCGCGTGCGGGAACATTTGCAGCAAAATGCGGATGCCCTCAAGCAATTCCTCGGTGTTTTCCAGCATCAGGCGATAGTCCGACGTGAGATACGGCTCGCATTCCGCACCGTTTATGAGCACATATTCAATGGCGTTGTCCTCGGCGGGCGTGAGCTTTGTGTCGGTCGGGAAGCCTGCACCGCCCAATCCCACGATGCCCGCTGCGCGCGCGATCGCGCGGATCTCGCCGTTGTCCATGCCGTGAAAGCTGCGCGCATGCCCCAGTGTGGGCAGCGGCGTATACTGTCCGTCGTTGTCGATAACGATCGACATCACCCGGCTGCCGGAAATGCAAAGGCGCGGCTCGATCGCTTTCACCGTGCCGGAAACCGCGCTGCAAATGCAAGCCGAAAGACCGTCCGCCGCTGCGGCGATCTGCTGTCCGACCGAAACGGCATCTCCCTTTTTTACCAGCGGCAGGGCGGGCTTGCCGATATGCTGACGCAGCGGATACACCGCGTCGCCCGTCGGCGTCAGCTTTTGCACTGCGGCATCCGCCGTCAGCGCCTTTCCGTCGAACGGATGCACGCCGCCGCGAAATGACTTCCTCATAGCACACCTCCAACTGTATATGTTAGCAGTATACCATATCCTCATCATTTTTACAACTACAGAATGTCCGAATTCCACAAAAAGCAAAAAGAAAGCGCCGAAATTTCGGCGCTTTCTCCCAAAATCCTGTTTTTTTGACAAATTATGCTTTGCCGACGCTGCCGAACAGCTCCATCTTCTCGCGGACGGTCGCCTTGATCGCCTCAAAGCCCGGAGCGAGCAGCTTGCGGGGATCAAAGCCCTTGCCCTCAAGATCCTTGCCCGCCTCGATATATTCGCGGGTCGCCGCAGCGAACGCCAGCTGGCACTCGGTGTTGACGTTGATTTTGGACACGCCGAGCGTGATCGCCTTTTTGATCATATCGGCGGGAATGCCCGTGCCGCCGTGCAGCACCAGCGGCATAGCGCCGGTCTTTTCCTGCACCTTTTCCAGCACGTCGAAACGCAGGCCGGGCCAGTTTGCGGGATATTTGCCGTGGATGTTGCCGATGCCGGCAGCCAGCATGGTCACGCCGAGATCGGCGATCGCCTTGCATTCATCGGGATCGGCACATTCGCCCATGCCGACAACGCCGTCTTCCTCGCCGCCGATGGCGCCGACCTCGGCTTCCAGCGACAGACCCTTTTCGTTGGCGATGCGCACAAGCTCTTTGGTCTTTTCGATGTTCTCGGCGATCGGATAATGCGAGCCGTCAAACATGATGGACGAGAAGCCCGCTTCGACGCAAGCCAGCGCGCCCTCATAGCTGCCGTGATCCAGGTGCAGCGCGACCGGCACGGTGATGTTGAGGCACTCCAGCATGCCGTTGACCATGCCGACGATGGTCTTATAGCCGCACATATACTTGCCCGCGCCCTCGGAAACGCCGAGGATCACAGGGGATCTCAGCTCTTCTGCGGTGAGCAGAACGGCCTTTGCCCATTCCAGGTTGTTGATGTTGAAATGACCGACAGCATAATGTCCTGCCTTTGCTTTGGTCAACATGTCTTTTGCGGATACTAACATACTATCTACCTCCGAACATTTTTTACTTCATCAGTATACTGCCATTTCACAAAAAAAGCAAGGGGAAACGCCGTTTTTTGCGAAATTATTGCGTTTTCAGCGTGATGCCGCCGTCATCGTCGGTCGCAAGGGTGATCTCCTTCGGCGGTGCGGCATAGCGCTCCACCAGCAGCGACGCGATGCGGTCCTCCGCCTCCCGCCGCACGGCATTGCGCAGATCGCGCGCGCCGCGCTTGCCGCCGAACGCCATATGCGCCAGCTTTTCCGCCGCAGCCTGCGTGAACGAGAACGTGATGCCCTTTTCCGCGAGCGGCGCTTTCAGCTGTGTGAGCATCAAAGCGGCGATCTTCACAAAGCTCTCCTCCGACAGCGGCGCAAAATACACCACCTCGTCCACTCTGCCGATGAATTCGGGGCGCAAAAATTCGCGCAGCGCCTTCATCGCGCGGTCGCGGCTGCCCTCTGTCTCGTTCTTGCCGAAGCCGAGCAGATTTTCCGAAAAACGGCTGCCCGCATTCGAGGTCATCACAATGACGGTGTTGGCAAAGCTCACGACGCGTCCGTGTGCATCGGTGACCCTGCCCTCGTCCAGAATCTGCAACAGGATGTTGAGCACATCGGGGTGCGCCTTTTCGATCTCGTCAAACAGCAAAACGGAATAGGGCTTGCGGCGCACCTTTTCGGTGAGCTGTCCCGCCTCGTCATAACCGACATAGCCGGGCGGCGAGCCGATGATGCGGGACACCGCGTGCTTTTCCATGAATTCGGACATGTCGAGCCGAATGAGCGTCTCCGGTGTGTCGAACAGCTCCGCCGCCAGCACCTTCACAAGCTCTGTCTTGCCGACACCGGTCGGACCGACAAAGATGAAGGACGCAGGACGCCGCTGGGGACTGATCTGCACGCGGCTGCGGCGCACGGCGTTTGCCACAAGATGCACCGCCTTGTCCTGACCGATCACCTTTTCGCGCAGATGCTCCTCGAGTCCCGCCAGGCGGGCAAGCTCGCTTTCTTCAATTTTCGCGGCGGGAATGCCCGTCCACAGCTCGATGACCCGCGCCAGATGCGCCGCCGTCACCGGTGCATGCAGGGCGGCAGGCTCCAGCGCCTTTGCCTCGTCCTCGGTCTTCAGAAGGTCGGCGCGGACGTTGGCGAGCTTTTCATAGTCGACGCTCTCCGCATCCATCTGCGCTTTTTCTTCCTCGCGCAGGGCGTTGCAGTCATGCTGCAGCGCCGCATAGTGCACCGCTTCCTTGTTGGCAAGCGATGCCGCCGCAGACGCTTCATCGACAAGGTCGATTGCCTTGTCGGGCAAAAAGCGGTCGGTGATATACCGCTCCGACAGCGTCACCGCGCGCGACAGGATGTCATCGGACAGCGTGACGCCGTGATATTCCTCATAGCGCGAACGGATGCCTTTCAGAATCTCCAGCGTATCCTCCATCGACGGCTCTTCCACCGTCACCGGCTGGAAACGCCGCTCCAGCGCCGCATCCTTTTCGATATATTTGCGGTATTCATTGAAGGTGGTCGCACCGATCACCTGAATTTCGCCGCGCGACAGCGCAGGCTTCAGAATGTTCGCAGCGGACATGCTCCCCTCGGAGTCGCCCGTGCCGACAAGGCTGTGCACCTCGTCGATGAACAGGATGATGTTGCCCTCGGCTTTCACCTCGTCGATGAGCCCCTTGATGCGGCTCTCGAACTGTCCGCGAAACTGCGTGCCCGCGACAAGCGCCGTGAGGTCGAGCAAAAAGACCTCTTTGTTTTGCAGCCGCACCGGCACTTCCCCTGCGGCAATGCGCTGCGCCAGCCCCTCTGCCACGGCGGTCTTGCCGACGCCCGGCTCACCGATGAGGCAGGGGTTATTTTTCGTGCGGCGCGCCAAG